>DAISLG010000089.1:0-8855 GCA_036820565.1 Gaiellaceae bacterium
GGAACGTGGCGCCGGTCGTCACCGTGCGATTGAAGGCGATCCCGCCCACGAACAGGTGGTTCTGGTTATCCCAGTCGAGGATCGGATCGCCGGCAGCGGTGTCCCGCTTGTAGAGCGGCGAGGCCTGCCCCTCCGGGCTTGTGTCCACCGGGTAACCGGGCAGGAGCGAGTCCGTCCAGGTCGCGCCGCCGTTGGAGGTGTACACGCCCTCCCACGCGTCGGCAAAGACGGGCACGGTGCAGTAGTCGTTCGACGCGGCAACCACGAAGCTCGGCTCGAGCGGGTCGATTGCGACCGCCGGCTCGTTCTGCTGGCGGTGACCGCCGGCGGTCGTTCCCGTCCCGAAGTCCGAGCAGGCCGCGATCGCTGCGTCGGTGCCTCCGTCGTGGCGGGTGTACGCGTGGTCTGTGATCTTGACGTCGCCGAGTGCGGACGCCGCGAACGCGAGTGCGAGCGCCACACCGACGAAAAGTGCAATCGGTCTCCTCATGCTTCTCCCCCTTCAGTCGATCGAGGAGCCGATACTACGCCCTGACGGGCGCTCGTTCAACCTGTCCACGATCTGCCGAGGTCGTCGCTGTAGACGGCGGCGATCGCCCCATTCGGGTGCAGATTCGTTCGCAGACGCCGGAGTTCGTACAACGAACCTTAGGTAGTCCCAAGCGGGGCACGTTCGAAACGAGAGTGGAGCGTATCGGGATCGAACCGATGACCTCCGGCTTGCAAAGCCGGCGCTCTCCCAGCTGAGCTAACGCCCCTCGGCCCGAAGTGTAGAGGCTCTCTTGTTGAGCCTTCGGCAGCCTCGGGGACGTCGCGGACGCGGGATGCGAAGGAGGGGGCTCGCGGGGGAACCATGGGTTCACCCGTGTTTCCTAACGGCCCTCGGACGCCAAGCGTAGAGGCTGCTTCGAGGCGCTCAGCTGGAGGTTCACCATCTCCGTGCGCCGGAGCCGCTGGTGCAGCTCGGTGATGGCGGCGCGGAGGCGTTCGCGCTCCTCGACGAGCTTGCGCTCGCTCTCGGCGAAGCTCTGGGCGAGCTCGAGGGTCTGGCGGCGCAGGGCGGAGTCGCGGCGGTTCAGCTCGGCTTCGCGGAGGTCGAGCATGATCTCGCGGTCGGGGGTGTAGACGGACATTGCGGCGCTCCTTTGTGGCGGGGGTGGCGCCGCAGGCGTCGCTCGCACTATGGACGGTGCGAACGACGCCGTAAATCCCTGGAAAGAGACGCCAATCGTCAACGCCTGCCCGGAGTTTTCGTCAGGGTGGGCTAGGCGGCGCGGGACAAACGTTCGTCCTGCCTTGCGCGCTGGATGATGCCGTCGCGGTCGCCGAAGCGGATCGTGGCCCGGGCAGTGCGGTGGTCGTCCCAGAGTCGAGCGATGCGCTCCTCGAGCTCCTTGCGCTCGGTCGCGAGCGTGGTGTCGTGACCCTCGGAGAGGAGGTGGAAAACCTCCGCCCGCCGATCCGTCAGCCGCTCGATCTCCTGCTTGATGTCAGTGAGTGTGGTCATGCTTTGTCTAACGACGACCGCGCCCCGGGGATTCCCGCGCTCAGGAGTAGCCGAGCTCGTCGAGGCGGTCCTCGTCGATGCCGAAGTAGTGCGCGAGCTCGTGCAGGACGGTGATCCGGATCTCGCGCTCGAGCTCGGCAGGGTCGGGGAACTCCTCCTCCAGCGGGATCCGGTAGATCGCGATCCGGGCCGGCATGTACGGGAGCTCCTCGAACAGGCCGAGTAGATCGGGATCCTCGGCGTTTTCGTCCTCGACCACGACAGCGACGTTCTCGAGCTTCCGGGCGAGTTCCGGCGGGAGCGAGTCGAGCGCGGCGCGCACGTGCTGCTCGAACGTCATCGGGCGCGCAGCGGCTTGCGGATCGCGAAGGCCCGCACGGCGAGGAAGCCGAAGACGAAGCCGCCGATGTGCGCGAAGAACGCGACGCCGCCGCCGCGCTCCGGGTGCGTCAGCGAGCCGTTCCCGGCGAGGAGCTGGAAGACGAACCAGAAGCCGAGGAAGAAGACAGCCGGGATCGGCAGCGGGAAGAAGCCGACGAGCGTCCACACGCGTGCCCACGGGAGGATCACGAAGTACGCGCCGAGCACCGCTGCGATCGCCCCGCTCGCGCCGACGTTGGGGATGCTCGCCGCGCCGACGCCCGCGTAGTGGAGCGTGACGAAGGTCTGCGACGCGGTCGCGACCAGCCCGCCCGCGAGATAGAAGACGAGGAAGCGGGCGCGCCCCATCACGTCCTCGACGTTGTTGCCGAAGATCCACAGGAAGAGCATGTTGCCGAGGATGTGCACCCAGCTCCCGTGCATGAACATCGAGGTGACCGCTCCCTCGACGGCAGGCAGGTGGTCGCGCGCGACGCCGGCGCACGGGCCCTGGACGGCGCAGGGGTAGTACGCGTAGTGCCCGATCCGTCCCGCCCGGGCGCCGAGCTCCCAGATCCAGACGGCGAAGTTCGCGGCGATCAGCGAGACGGTGACGAGCGGGAAGCTGCGTATCGGCACGTCGTCGCGGAACGGGAGCATCGCCCGATCCTATGTTCCCCAGGAATCAGCTCTCGAGCAGCTGCGAGGACTCCACGCCTGCGTCGGCCAGCAGGTCGCGCAGGCGTGAGAGCCCCGCGAACATCCGGCTCTTGATCGTGCCGAGGGGCTGGCCGAGGCGCTCGGCGAGCTCCGACTGCGTGTAGCCGCCGTAGTACGCGAGCTCGATCGCCTCGCGCTGCTCGTCCGGGAGTTGCCGCAGGGCGTCCTGGACGACGCGGCGCTTGTCGCGCAACTCGGCCTCGTGCTCGGTCGTCTCGCCGACCGCCTGGGGGGCCGACTCGAGCGGCTCGCCGCGCCGGCGATCCTCGCGGCGGACGAGGTCGACGGCGCGGCGGTGCACGATCGTGAGGATCCAGGTGCTCGGCTTCGCGCGGGCCGGGTCGAAGCCGGCAGCGCCGCGCCAGACCGCGAGGAAGGCGTCCTGGACGGCGTCCTGGGCGAGGGCGGAATCGCGCAGGACGCGGAGCGCGAGGCCGTAGGCGATGCGCGAGAAGCGGTCGTAGGTCGCGGCCAGGGCGTTCTCGTCGCCGCGGGCTACCAGCGCGACGAGCGCCTCGTCGGAAAGGTGTTCCAGATTTCGCCCCATGACGCCGCGACGCCCTCGGTCGCCGCGCAACCGTACCACGGTCGCGACGCGCTTCGGAAAGGGGAGGACGGTGCCCGGTGAACTCATGTACGCGGACTCCTTGCCAGATTCGTACTTCGACAAACCTAGGACACTGTAGCGCGAAAGAGGATCGTCCCGGTGAGGTCGCGCGCGCCCTTCCCCCGCTCGAGGGTGACGGCGACCGTGGCTCCGGTGGGGACGGGGCGCGTCAGCACGAGCGCCGACGAGCCGGCGCCCCCCGGGAAGGTGCCGGCCGGCAGCGGGCGACTACCGTCGATCACCCAGGCTTCGTAGGTGCTGCCCTCGGGCGCGGGCGTCAGGTCGGACACGACGAGAGCGGCGCGATGCGAGGGGGCGATCACGAGCTTGCCGTTCTGGCCCGGGATCGGGATCGCGCGGGCATCCGGCTCGGAGAGGACGGCGACGACGCGCAAATCGGCCGAGTGGGCGCTCCGCTCCCGGTCGAGCTGGTGACGGAGCGAGAGGCTCCAGACGCCGACCGCGACGGCCGCCGCCGCCGCGAGGGCGAGGGCGGCGACCGGCGCCCGGTGACTCACGAGCGGCGTGACCTGGCGGTCGAGCCGGACGCGGTCGAGCACGTGCTCGTAGAGCGCGGGTGGGGGCGTGGCCGCGTCGACGTCGATCGCGAGCGCCCCGGCGGCCGCGCGGAGCGAGTCGAGCTCGTTCCGGCAGCGCCGGCAGCGCGACAGATGGTGCTCGAACTCCCGAACCTCTTCGTCGTCGAGCGCGTCGAGTGCGTACAGCGCGACCAGTTCGTGCACGTCAGTTCTTGCTCGCGTCGGACATACCCCTGATTCGCTGCGGCAGCCTCGCTGGTTCATGGTTCGGGGGCTTGATTCTGCTGGCCCCCGGCCGTTGTACGTGCCCCCTCGCGGTGCTCGAGGGCGTAGCCGGGGAATGACGGCTTTACGCCGTCAGCCGTGGGTGACGGCGACGAGGCCGGCGATGCCGAGCACGTAGAGGCAGACGACGAGGATCGAGTCCGGCCCCAGCCGGAAGAACTGCCGCTTCGGGCGGAACAGCAGGCCCCAGATGTAGACGGTCGTCAGCAGGATCGCGAGGGCGGTCAGGTAGACGTCGGAGTCCTGCGCCCCGGGGAGCACGGCCTTGCCCGAGATCAGCGAGGCGAGCAGGAACAGCACCGGCAGGAACGCGTTGCCGCCGAAGATGTCCGAGACCGCGAGCTGGTAGTCGCCGATCTTCACCGAGCGGAGCCCGGTCGAGACCTCGGGCAGCGCGGTCGCCGCCGCGAGGACGGTCGCGCCGAAGAGGACGCCGCTCATCCCGATGCGGCCCGCGATCGCCTCGCCGCTCCGCTCGAGCGCGACGCCGCCGGCGAGCGTGACGACCGCCGCGGCGGCGAAGAGGAGCGCGGCGGCGCGTGTGGACATCCCCATGCTCTGCTCTCTATGCGTCTGCGCGTGGCCGCGCGGCTTGTCCTGGCCGTCGGGCGGGTTGCCGTCCTCGTGCCAGGGGAGGCCGGTGCGCGCCCTGCCGATCAGCCAGAGGCCGACCCCCCAGGCGAGGACGATGCCGATCTCGGCGGGCGTCACGCGGGCATAGATCACCGAGGCCGACATCCGCGTCCCCATCACGACGATCACGAGCACGCCGATCACGAGCACGCCCTCGAGTGCGAGGACGAGCGAGGCGGCGCGGTAGGTCAGCGGCACGCCGCGGACACCGAACGCGTCCATCAGCGCGAGCACGACGGTCTGGATCGCGATCCCGCCGAGGATGTTCCCGATCGCGATGCCGAGGTGGGCGCTCGCGGCGGCGCTGACGACGATCGCGATCTCCGGCAGGTTCGTCGCGAACGCGAGCAGGATCAGGCCGCCGACCGCCTCGCCGAAGCCGAGGCGCACCGAGAGGACGTCGGTCGTGTCGGAGAGCTTGATTCCGGCGAGCCAGACCGCGCCCCCGGCGGCGGCGAAGACGAGGAGGAGGAGCGGGAGCGCTACAGCGCGAGCCCTTCACGAATGCGCTCGCCGACCGCGGTCATCTCGATCTCGGAGCCGGTCACCTCGCGCAGCATCTCGTCGGCGGTCGGCTTCTGGCCCTGCGCCCAGAGGTCGCGGAGGAGCTCGCCGGCGTCGCGGCTGCGGAACCACTCGTTGCCGAACTCGGACCGCAGCAGGTCCCGGATCTGCGCCTCGAACGCCCACGAGCGCAGGTACGAGGTCACGTAGAAGCCCGGGTCGACGTCGGTCAGGTACTGCTCCGCCGACGGCTCGATCTTGAGCGCGTCCCCGAGTAGCTCGGCGTAGCGCGACCGCATCCCGCGTGGGTCGGAGGCCTGGTGGAACTCGAGCTCGTACAGGAGCTTCGCGGAGTAGCGGCGGACGAAGTAGAGAAGGCCGGCGGCGCCTTCGGCGGCGTACTCCCGCGGCCGGGGGAAGTCGAGCAGGCGCGAGAGCCAGGCCGGCTCGCTCGTCAGGCCCTGGACCAGCATCGCCCAGCCCTCGGTGACCGCGTTGTCGCCGAAGCGCTTCTCCTCGACCTTCAGGTCGGGCGAGGTGTGCGCGAAGTGCTGCGTGTGCCCGGCCTCGTGGAAGAGGGCCTGCCAGTCGTCGGCGCCGCCGATCGGCTGGATCACGAGCATCACCTTGTCCGGCACCTCGATCGGCGCGCAGAACGCGCGCGGCGACTTCTGCGGGCGCTGCTCGATGTCGAGTGTCACGTTCGGCTGGTTTCCGTGGTCGACACCGAGGTCGGAGAGCGTCGCTTCGAGCGCGGGCAGCATCCGGTCGGAGGGGAAGCCCTTGTCCCACTCGGGCGCGCGGAAGAGCCGCGGGATGTCCCACGAGCGCACCTCGCCGAGGCTCAGCCCGAGCCGGGCCCGGAACAGCCTGTCGGCCGCCTCCTCCCACAGGCGCTCCGTCGAGTCGAGCAGCTCGCGGCACTGGGCGCCGAGCTCCTCGAGCTTCCAGCCGAAGCGCTTGTAGAGGTCGAGGTAGGTCTCCGAGCCGAGCTCGCGGATCGCCCGGCCGGAGATCTCGATCGCCTCGAGGTGGACGGGGTTGAGGTGCTCCTCGGTCAGCTCAGCGCGCGCCCGCTCGAGCCGTTCGCGCGTGCCGCGGTCAGCCTCGTTCGCGATCGTCGGGCGGAGCATCCGGAAGGGGATCGTCTCGCCGTCGATCGGCACCTCGAGCCCGGCCTCGAGCTGCGCGAGCTTCTCGGCCTGCGTATTCGTGAGCTTCCCGAGGAAGCCCTCGCACGCGAACCGCCAGAGCTCGGTCGCGCCCGGGTCCGGGCCGCCGACCGCCTCGCCGAGCGACTGTGCGCGCTCCTTCGTCGTCAGGTCGCTGTGCCGATCGTAGATCGACTCGAGCTCCAGCGTCTCCTTCAGGCCCGCGTAGTGGAGGTAGTACTCCTCCATCAGCTCGGCGGTGAAGCGGTCGGCACCCTCGCGGTACGCGTCCAGATCGGTGGAGGTGGGGGGCGCGGTCGCCACGGGGCCGTAGGATACGCGCCGATGCGGGAGATCCGCCTGAAGACGGAGCGGCGAACGCAGCTCCTCGACATCACGAGCCAGGTGCAGGCGGCGCTCGACGGAGCGGACGGCGCCGCGGCGGCGCTCGTCTACGTACCGCACACGACTGCAGGCGTGACGATCAACGAGCACGCCGACCCCGACGTCGCCCGCGACTTCGAGGCGGCGCTCGAGCGGATGGTCGGCGACGACTGGGGCTGGAGGCACATCGAGGAGGGCGAGGAGAACGCGCCCTCGCACATTCGCGCCGCGCTGATGGGCCCCCAGGTGCTCGTCCCGCTCCGCGACGGCGCGCTGGCGCTCGGCACGTGGCAGGGCATCTTCTTCTGCGAGCTCGACGGCCCGCGCGAGCGGACGGTGTACGTGACCCCGCTCTCCTGACCCTCACCGGGGTCAGACCCCCGTGAGGGTTATCGAGGGTTACGCGGCGCGGCGTTTCGCGGCGTCGCGCACAAACGCGGCGTAGGCCGCTCGTGCTCGCGGCCTGTCCTTGCCGAACAGCTCGAGCACGGCGTCGTCGCTGAGGAAGGCGGGGGAAGGATCGAGGCCGGCGGTCGCGCGAAAGCTGCTCCACGGCCAGTTGGCCGGGTCGGCGCAGATACCGGCGCGCACCGGGTTGAGGACGACGTAGCGGCACACCTCAAGGAGATGACCGTCGTTCTCGACGAGCGTGGCCTCGTATCGTCCCTGGAAGAGGTGACCGCTCCGTTCGTGCCGTCGGTTGAACGTCTGCGCGTAAACGCCGTTCAGGTACTGCATGCCGCGGTCGAGGTTCGGCTCAGGCGTCAGCAGCATGAGGTGGAGATGGTTGTCCATCAGGCAGTACGAATGGCATTGCCACCCATAGCGACTGACGGCCGTCGCGAGGATGCGCAGAAGGCGAATGCGATCCTTGTCGTCGCGAACGATGCGGCGCCGCTCGTTTCCACGCGAGCGCACGTGGTAGAGGCCACCTGGAGCGAGGATGCGGAGCTGGCGCGGCACTTCTTCAACGTACGACGCCGCAAGCCGGGAAATCGCGCGTCGGCCAAGGCGTTGCACTATCGGCACGAAGCTCGATGGGGTCAGACCCGCGTGAGGGGACTCGAGGGTTGCGTGGTGCATGGCGTGAGTCGGCGGGTCGCGCGCCAGTAGGCTGAGGCGATGGCCGCCCCCGTCACACGAGACCAGGAGCTCGAGCTCACGATCGACAGCCTCGCCTTCGGCGGCAACGGCGTCGCGCGGCTCGACGGCTTCGTCGTCTTCGTCCGCCGCGGCCTGCCCGGAGACACCGTCCGCGCGCGCGTCACCAAGGTCAAGCGCAGCCATGCTGAGGCCCTCGCGACCGAGATCCTCGCCTCGGGCCCCGCGCGAGTCCCGGCTCCCTGCGCGCACTACCCGGCCTGCGGTGGCTGCCGCTTCCAGGACCTCGCCTACGACGTCCAGGCGGCGCAGAAGGAGGCGCAGGTCGCCGACGCGCTCAGGCGGATCGGCGGCATCCAGAACGCGCCGCTCGAGCCGATCCTGCCGGCCGAGGAGATCTTCCACTACCGGAACAAGCTCGAGTACTCGTTCACCCAGCTCGAGGACGGCCCCACGCTGGGCTTCCACAGGGCCGGGCGCTGGGACGAGGTGCTCCAGATCGACGAGTGCTGGCTCACGACGGAGGTCGGCAACGGGATCAGGAACGCCGTGCGCGAATGGGCGCGCGAGGAGCGGCTCACCGCCTACGACCAGACGGAGCACACCGGCTACCTGCGCCACCTCGTCGTCCGCGAGGGCCGCAACACCGGCCAGGCGCTCGTCGTACTCGTGACGGCGAAGGGAGACCGCTTCGAGCGCGACCACTTCGTCGACACGCTGCGGCAGTTCCCCGAGGTGCGCTCGATCCACTGGGCGATCAACGACACGCTCTCCGAGGCGACGAACCTGCCGACCCAGCTGCTCTGGGGCGAGGAGGCGATCGAGGAGGAGCTCTGCGGGCTCCGCTTCCGCGTCCGCCCGAACGCCTTCCTCCAGACGAACACGAAGACGGCCGAGCGGCTCTACGAGATCGCCGCCGAGTTCGCCGGGCTCACGGGCGGCGAGACCGTCTGGGACCTCTACTGCGGGATCGGCTCGATCGGGCTCGTGCTCGCGAAGGACGCGCTGACGGTCTGGGGGATCGAGATCTCGGAGGAGTCCGTCGCCTGCGCGCTCGAGAACGC
>DAISLG010000090.1:0-8717 GCA_036820565.1 Gaiellaceae bacterium
CTCCTCTCGGTGGCCTGGCTCGCGCTCGTCGGGCTCGTCGTCCCGGTCGCCGTGATCGAGCGCACCGGCTTCCGCGAGACGTTCCTCCGGGCGCGGAGCCTCGCGACCGCCGACTACGTCCACGCGCTCGGCTCGCTCGCGACGCTCACGATCGTCTTCTTCCTCTCGCAGCTCCTCCTCTCGCAGCTCCTCCAGAGCCAGGGGGACAACGCGCAGCGCGTCGCGGTGTTCGCCGGCGACGTCGTCGTCAGCCCGCTGCTCCTGCTCGGCGCGGCCCTCCTCTACTTCGACCAGGCGGCGAGGCGGGCGGCGCGACCGCGGTAGGATCGCGCCCCCGACGCGAAGGAGCCGCGATGCCCACGTACCTGCTTCTCTCCACGCTCACCGCCCAGGGCGTGCAGACCCTGAAGGCGAATCCGGAGCGCCTGCGCGAGGTGAACAAGGACATCGAGGAGCTCGGCGCCAAGGTCGTCCACCAGTGGGTGACACTCGGCCGGTTCGACTTCGTCAACGTCGTCGAGGCGCCCGACGCGGCCACGATCGCGAAGGTCTCGTTCACGATGGAGGCGCGCGGCTCGACCCGGATCGAGACGATCACGGCGCTCACGATCGACGAGTTCCTCGCAACACTCGAATAGACTTCTCGATATGCCCGACCCGCGGATCGAGGAGTACGCGCGGTTGCTGGTCGAGCGCTGCGTCGACGTGCGCCACGGCGACCAGGTGCTCCTCCAGGCGGGCGTGCCGGCCAGGCCGCTCGTCGAGGAGGTCGTCCGGCTCGTCTCGCGCCGCGGCGCCTATCCGCTCACGCGGCTCTCGTTCTCGCAGGGGATCGACCCGAACTGGGCTCTCGAGGCGCCCGAGGAGATCCTCTCGACGCTCCCCTCGATCGAGCGGCACGCCTTCGAGAACGTCGACGTCGCGATCCAGATCTACGCGCCGGAGAACGTGCGCGAGGGCGCGCAGGTCCCGCCTGAGCGCCAGATGCTCCTGCGCCAGGCGATCGCGCCCGTGATGGGCCGGTTCATCTCCGGCGACGTGCGCTGGGTCGGCTGCCAGTATCCGACGCCCGCACTCGCGCAGGAGGCCGGGATGACGCTCCGGCAGTTCGAGGACTTCCTCTACGGCGCGTGCCTGCTCGACTGGGACGAGGAGGGTCGGAAGATGGCCCGGATCGCGGAGCGGTTCGACGCGGCCGAGACGGTTCGGGTCGTCGGCCACGAGACGGACATCACGCTGAGCATCGCCGGGCGCTCGGGGAAGGTCGACGCCGGCGGCGCGAACATCCCCGGCGGAGAGGTCTTCTACTCGCCGGTCGAGGACTCGGCGACGGGCGTCGTCACATTCAGCGAGTACCCGAGCGTCTACGGCGGGCACGAGGTCAGCGGGGTGCGCCTCCGCTTCGAGCGGGGCCGGGTCGTCGAGGAGTCGGCCGATTCGGGCGGCGAGTTCCTCCGCAGCGTGCTCGACACCGACGACGGCGCGCGTGTCCTCGGCGAGCTCGGGATCGGCTGCAACCCCGCGATCCAGGAGCACATGCGCAACACGCTCTTCGACGAGAAGATCTACGGCACCGTCCACCTCGCGGTCGGCGCCGGCTTCCCGTTCATCGGCGGGTCGAACGTCTCGACGGTCCACTGGGACATGGTCAAGGACCTCCGCCGCGGCGGCGAGATCTACTGCGACGGCGAGCTCGTCCAGCGCGACGGGGAGTGGGTCTTCTAGTGGACCCCCGGATCACGCAGTACGCGGAGCTGCTCGTCGACCGCTGCATCGGCGTGCAGCCCGGCTGGCAGGTGAGCGTCCGCTCGACGCCGCTCGCGCGGCCACTCGTCGAGGAGGTGATGCGCGTGCTGGCCCGGCGCGGGGCCTATCCGGTGCTCCAGCTCGTGTTCGAGCTCGTCGGCAGCCCGTGGGCGCTCGAGGCGCCGGAGGAGCTGCTCGCGAAGCCGTCGGGGATCCAGGAGACGATTTGGAGAGAGTGCGACGCGTTCATCACGATCTGGGCGCCGGAGAACACGCGCGAGGGCTCGGACCAGCCGCCCGAGCGCCAGGCGCTCGCCGCACAGGCTGCGCGCACGCTGCGCGATCGGACGGCGTCGATGTCCGTGCCGTGGGTGATCTGCGAGTACCCGGTGCCGGCGACCGCGCAGGACGCGGGGATGACGCTCCGCGACCTGGAGGAGTTCGTCTACGGCGCCTGCCTGCTCGACTGGGACGAGGAGGAGCGCAAGATGCGCCGCATCGCCGACCGGTTCGACGCCACGCGGGAGGTGCGCATCGTCGGCGACGGAACCGACCTGACGCTCAGCCTCGAGGGCCGCGATGGCGCCGTCGACGACGGCCGGATCAACATGCCCGGCGGCGAGATCTTCTACAGCCCCGTCGAGGACTCGGCCGAGGGCATGATCTTCTTCTCCGAGTTCCCGGCGGTCTATCTCGGCCGCGAGGTCGAGGGCGTCCGGCTCCGGTTCGAGGGCGGCAAGATCGTCGAGGCGACCGCGGCTCGGAATCAGGATTTCCTGATCGCCCAGCTCGACACGGACGACGGTGCCCGCCGGCTCGGCGAGCTCGGCATCGGCTGCAACCCCGGGATCCAGCGGTTCATGAAGAACGTCGGCTTCGACGAGAAGATCTACGGAACCGTTCACCTCGCCGTCGGCAACTCGTACACCTTCACCGGCGGCACGAACCAGAGCGCCATCCACTGGGACATGGTCAAGGATCTTCGGCAGCGCGGCGAGATCTGGTGCGACGGCGAGCTCGTCCAGCAGAGCGGCAAGTGGCAGTTCTGAACAGCTGTTGATGAACAGACACGCTTTCGACACGGCCGGGACCTTCCGCGCGGGCGCCCTGTCGCCTACCATCCTCAACCCCGTGGGTGGGTGGGGGTTTGGGATGGGACCCGCGCGGGTGCGCGTCTAACTCTGTCCGGCGAGCGCGGCCACCGCGACCGCGACCTCGCCCGCGAGGCCGGCGTTCTGCGCGATCAGGTCGCGGTTCGCCTTCAGCGTCCGTCCGCCGCTCTCGCGGTGCAGGAACGCGAGGACGAACGGCGTCACCGCCTGCCCTGAGATCCCCTCGGCGGCGGCGCGGGCCAGCGCTTCCCTGACCAGCGGCTCGACGTCGTCGAGGCTTTCGTCCGGCGGGCGCGCCAGGACGAGCCCGCCGGCGCCGAGCCCCCAGTGCGCTTCGGCGACCCGCGCGGCCTCGCCGGCCGACTCGACCCGCGCCGACACCGGCGGCCCGCCGCGCGCCGCGTAGAAGAGCGGCAGCTCGTCGGTGCGGAACCCGATCACCGGCACGCCGAGCGTCTCGAGCAGCTCCATCGTTGCGGGCACGTCGAGCAGCGACTTGATCCCTGCGGAGACGACGAGCGCCTGCGTCGCGGCGACCTGCCGGAGATCGGCCGAGACGTCGGGCGGGTTCGGATAGCCGCGGTGGACGCCGCCGAGGCCGCCGGTCGCGAGCACGCGGATCCCCGTCGCCGCGCACACCGCCAGTGTGCCGCCCACGGTCGTCGCTCCGGTTGCGCCCTGGACCGCGCAGACCGCGAGGTCGCGCGGGCCGACCTTGCGCGCCTCGGCGCCGAAGCGGGCGAGCTCCTGCCCGGTCAGCCCGACGACGATCTCGCCGTCGAGGACGCCGACCGTCGCCGGCACCGCGCCGGCCTCGCGCACACGCCGCTCCGACTCGAGCCCGACCGCAACGCCTTCGCCCGGCGGAAAGCCGTGCGCGACGAGCGTCGTCTCGAGCGCGACGACCGCGGCCGCGCCGCGCACCTCCTCCGCGACGCGGATCACGGCATCGCCCCGAGCTTCGCGACGCAGCGCGCCGCGGCTGCCAGCCCGGCCTCGGGGCCGCCGACGAGGAAGCCGGCCGCGAGCGCGTCGCCCGCCCCGGTCGTGTCGACGACGTCGGCGGGCGACGCCGCGAGGGTCACCCCGTCGACGGCGATGCCGCCCGGCCCGCGCTTGACGACCCACGTCGCCTCGAGCCCGCCGCCGAAGCGCTCGAGCTCGCGCTCGTTCGCGAAGACGACGTCCGGCGCGAGGGCCTCGACGCGGCGGCGGAACGGGTCGTCGATCGACGACCACGACGAGAGGTCGACGCTCACGCGGGCGCCTCCGGCACGCGCGAGCCGCGCTGCGTGCGCGGCTGCGGAGGCAATCGGCTCGCGGAAGAGGCTGTAACCCGAGACGTGGAGCGCGTCGCAGCGAAGCCAGCCCGCGTCGATCTCGTCCGGCGAGAGCTCGGGCGCGACGCCCCGGTCGGAGGCCATCGTGCGTTCCCCGTCCGCGCCGACGAGCGAGACGACGACGCCGTTGCGTCCCTCGGAGGGGCCGACGACCTCCACGCCGTGGCCCGCGAGCTCGGCCCGCGCCAGCTCCGCGGCCGGGTCGGCGCCGCGCTTGCCGACGAAGCGCGCATCCGCGCCGAGCGATGCCGCCCAGGCCGCGACGTTCGCCGCCTGGCCGCCAGCGCCGGTGCGCGTGAACGCGCCCTGGTCGTCTCCCGGGACGAGTGGGCCGTCGAGTCGGACGATCACGTCCAGCAGGAGGTCGCCGAAAGTACAGAGGAGCACCCTAGAATCGTCTCATGGACGGAGAGCGCAAGGACGGCAGCCTCCGCTCGTTCGTGCTCGGCGGCCTGGTCGGCGTCTCCGCGGGGATCGCCACCGCCCGCCGTCTGCGCCCGCGAACCCGGCGTCCGCCCGCGGCCGCCGGCCTCGCCGCCTTCGAGGAGGCGCCCTGCTATCTCGAGCTCGCCGAGGGCGGGGAGACGGTCAGCCGCCGGTCGAAGGACGAGTAGCGGTCGGTCATGAAATGCGCGGCCGCAGTCATCTGGAGCTTCAGCGGCAGCCGCGTCCTCCGGTCGATCGTGATGCGAAACCATGCGGGCAGCCGCGGGTCGAGCAGGGTGACGACGGCCCTCCGGGCGTCGCCCCCGACGACGTAGGCGTTCCGCGACGCGGGCCCCCAGTACGGCGCGGGGAGGTCGAGTCGCGACTGGCCGGACGGGATCCAGCGCCCGCCCGGCTCCCGGTCCCAGCGGCGCCCGCCGATCACGATCCCGGCCGGGCCGCCCGGGATTCGGAACTCGAGCCGGTCCGGGGCGACGACCGTGAGCCTCGAGCGCTGGGCGTTGCCGGGCCCTGACGCGAGCCGCTCGTCGATCACCAGCGAGCCCAGCCGGCGGAAGGCACGCCTCGCCGCCCGCTGGAGTCCGTCCGCGGGTGCGGCGCGCGCGGGCACCTCGAACCCGATCTGCGTGCCGCCGACGCTCACCGAGACGTGGGGTGGCCGCCCCGGGACGACGGTCCGGGCGCAGCCCGCGCCGCAGGGCCGACCCGCCCCCTCGACCGAGATCGGCGCGCCGCGGTAGCCGTTGCCGTCCTGCCCGAGCACGGTCGCGGTCAGCTCGGTCCCGCGTCGAACGGGGCGCACGGCGAGGCCGACCGCCAGCTCACCGGATTCCCGTGCGAGGACGAGCGCCCCGCGCGGCGGCAGCGGCGCCCTCGCCGGAGTCGCGACGGCCGGCGATGCGGCGACGACACGCTGACGGGCCGGGCGAAGCTGCGTCAGAACGGCGACGGCGGCGACGGCGCCCGCGAGCAGCACGAGCTCGGCGACCGTGCTCCGGCGGAGCCGGTTCGTCGGATTCCGCTGCCGCCGCCCGGCGGCTGCCGCGAGCAGCGGCACGAGCCTGTAGCGGTTCACCCAGGCCAGCGCGACGACGGAGAGGAAGAGCGCCGTCTTCGCGAGTACGGCGCGTCCGTATCCCGTCGACCAGAGCTGGGAGACCGCGGAGAACTCGAACAGCGCGCGTCCGACCCCCGACGCGGCCAGCACCGCGACCGACGCGAGTGCGATCGCCGAGAAGCGTCCGGCGACGCGCGCGTAGAGCCGGTCACGCTCGAGCTCCGGCATCGTCGCGGTCGCCTGCGGGACGAGGTAGGCGAGGCAGACGAGGCCGCCGATCCACACCGCCGTCGCGCCGAGGTGGACGAAGTCGACCGCGGCGCTGAGCGGCCGGGGCCTGCCGGGGTCGAGCGCGTGCCCGGCGATCGTCGGGACGACGAGCAGCCCCAGGGGCGCCGCGAGCGCGGGGTAGCGCGCCTGCGGGTAGGGCCGCGAGATCGCGGCAGCGAACGCGCCGACGAGCGCGAGCGTCGCGGCGACCTCCATCATCCGCCCGAACCGCGTCCCCGTCGCAGCCCCGTGCAGGAGCGAGCTGGAGCCGAGGAAGACGAGCAGCAGCGAGACGAACAGCCCGGCTCCGGCGAGCTCGACGGCGCTCCCGCCGAGAGGCCGCCAGACGGTGAGGTGGAAGACGACGATCCCCGCGGCGACGAGCAGCCCGAGGAAGAAGAGAAAGCGCGAGAGCACGTCGGCCGGCGTCACGAGCCGCTCGACGCCGATCGCGGCGCTGGGGGGAGCGCGCCCCGCCCCGACCGCGAACGCGAGCACGCCCTGGATGCGGTGGCCGTCGTCCGTGATCGCGCTCCAGCGGACGCTGTAGTCGCCGTCCGTGAGGCCGCCCTTCAGCGGGAGGTCGAGCTCCCGGCCGTGGACGCGCACGTCGCCGTTGCGGACAGAGCCGTCCCCGTTCCGGATCGCGACGTTCCCGCCCGCCGGCCGGATCGTGTCGTCGAAGAGCACCCGCACGACCCGCGGCGCCGACGCGAGGACGGCGCCGTCGGGCGGAACCGTGCGGAGGAGCCGGGCGTGGGCCCACGCGCCACCCGGCAGCGCGAGCGCAGCCGCCGCGGCCGCGAGGAGAGGCCTCATCCGCCGTTTCGCCGGATCGCGCGGACGATCGTGTCGTAGTTGACGTCGGCGTCGCCGATCAGGAGCGAGCGACCCAGGGCCTGCGTCCGCTTCGCGAGCTCGAGGAAGGCGCGCGTCGTCCGCGTCGGCTCGCGGGTGCGGATGACGAGGAACGGCCCGAACACGTGAGCGTCGAACTTCACCGCCGGCTCGGGCAGGCGCAGCGGGATCGTCGGCTTCGGCGTGAAGTTGTTGTTGTCGCTCGCGTCGAAGACGAAGACGCCGCGCCCGAGCGGCTTCGGCGCGGCGCGCAGGGTCCGCAGTGCGAGACGAGGGTCCGCACGCGGGATCACGACGCGGGAGACGTGCGGGTTTCGCTCCCAGGCGCCGAGGAAGAGCGGGTCGTAGCCGAGGAAGACGTCGTCGGGCCGGCCCGTCCGCGCGAGCCACGACGACGCCTCCTTCCGCGCCTCGACGCGCGTCCGCGGCTCGCCGGAGTAGAGCTGCGGCGTCTTGTGCCAGCCCCAGGCGACCTCGGCCGGGACGAGGAGCAGCACGCCGGCGAGGGCGACGCGCGGGCCGAGCCGCACGAGCCCGGTCGCGACGACGAGCGCGAAGAACGGCAGTGCGAAGATCAGGTGGCGCGACTCCGGCGAGGTCGAGCTGTTCAGCCGCGCGACGAGGAACGCGACCGTCGGGGTCGCGAAGACCGCGCCGACGAGGAGCGCCGTGCGCGGCCGCGCACGCGCGACCACCCAGAGGCCGAGGCCCGCAAGGCCCAGCACGAGCGCGAGCACGAGCGTGTATCCCGCCGAGAAGTCGCCCGCGACCTGGAGCAGGTACCGGAGCACCGACGCGGGCCCGCCGAGCTTCTCGCCGCCGCCGCCGACGCCCACGTCGAAACGGCCGGCGAGCACGAGGTCGGTCCGCCAGAACGGGATCCCCAGGATCGCGACGACGGCGAACGGGAGCAGGGCACGGCGCAGCGGAGCTCGCAGGAGGGCGACGTAGAGACCCTGCGACGCGAGGACGATCGCGCCGTACGGGTGCGTCGCGACGGTCGCCAGCACCGCGAGCCCCCAGAGCGTCCACGCCCGCCGGCTGCCGCGCTCGAGGGCGGCCAGGAGGGCGAGGTAGGAAAGGGCGCTCGTCAGGAGGAACAGGCTGTACATCCGCCCGTAGACGCCGTGGAACAGCAGCACCCAGCTCGCCGAGACGAGGGTCGCGCCGATCAGCCCCGCGAGCCGCCCGCCGAGCCGCGCGCCGAGCAGCGCGATGACCGGGACGCTCGCGACCGCGAACGCGGCGGAGAGCAGGCGCAGCGAGCCGAGCCCGCCGCCCGCGTGCACGACGACCCACGCGAACAGGAAGTGGAGCGGTGCGCCGCCGCGGTCGCCGAGCACCGTGCCGAGGACGCCGCGAAGCGAGTCGCGTCCGACGAAGAGCGCGAGCGTCTCGTCCTCGTGCGGCGGCCACGCCGCCAGCTGCACGACGAGGAACGCCGCGACCGCCGCCGTGCAAGCGGCCGTCCCCGCGCGAAAGAGGCGCCTGCCGATGTCCGCGACCACCGTCCTCAAGGCTATCCTTCCGCGTCCGTGCCCTTCTACGAGTACAAGTGTCCCCAGGGTCATCTCTTCGAGGTGTTCCACGGCATGACCGAGCCCGGCCCGACCGAATGCGAGGTCTGCGGCGAGGCTCCGTTGTCGATCGTCCTCCATCCGGTCGCCGTCCACTACAAGGGGTCCGGCTTCTACTCGACGGACTACGGCAAGGGCGGCTCGCGCAAACAGGAGCCGCCGAAGGAAGGTGGCTCCGAGTCGAAGCCGGCGGAGTCGAAGCCGGTCGAGAAGAAGGCCGCGGAGGGGTAGAGCTCGTTCCAGAATGAAACGCGGTGCCGGCGCGGCGCGCTGCGCGGCGCCTGGCTGTGTCCTCGGTCGCGCCCATAGC
>DAISLG010000091.1:0-8588 GCA_036820565.1 Gaiellaceae bacterium
TCGCCACGCTCGTCAAGATCGAGCACACGGTCTTCGCGCTGCCGTTCGCCTACGTTGGCGCGTTCCTCGCCGTCGACGGCGTCCCGCGCGCGAGCGATCTCGTCTGGATCACGGTCGCGATGGTCGGCGCCCGCTCGCTCGCGATGGCGCTCAACCGGCTGATCGACGCGGGGATCGACGCGCGCAACCCCCGGACTGCGACGCGCGACATCCCGGCCGGCCGGCTCTCGATCGGCCCGGTGCTCGCATTCTGCGCCGTCTCGCTCGCGGTCTTCCTCGCCGCCGTCTACCAGCTCGACCCGCTCGTGCGGTGGCTCTGGCCGATCCCGGTCGCCGCGTTCGTGATCTACCCGTATCTGAAGCGGTTCACGTGGCTCTGCCACCTCTGGCTCGGCGCCGTCGACGGGCTCGCGCCGGTCGGCGCCTGGGTCGCGATCCGCGGAAACCTGCCGTGGCAGGCGTGGGCGCTCGGCGGGGCGGTCGCGGCGTGGGTCGCCGGCTTCGACCTCTTCTACGCGCTCTTCGACGTCGACGTCGACCGGACGCAGGGCCTGCACTCGTGGGCGACGCGGTTCGGTGTCCGCGGCGTCTTCGCGGGGGCGCGGTCGCTGCACGTCGCGACCGTGGCGCTGCTCGTCGCCGCCGGCCTCGGGCTCCCGGTCGGGCTCTGGTACTGGATCGGCGTGACGGCGGTCGCCGCGCTCCTCCTGTACGAACACCTGCTCGTGCGCCCGAGCGACTTGCGGAGGCTCGACGCCGCCTTCTTCACGACGAACGGCGCGATCAGCGTCGCCTTCTTCGCGCTCGTGCTCGTGGACTCGCTCGCCTGACCGGAATAGGGTTGCAGTTCCCCCGAAGCGAGAGGAACCGAAGATGGCCTTCGCCCGAATGTTCGAGAACCCGAACGTGAACCAGGAGCAGTACGACGCCGGTCGAGCCGCAACCGGTGCCAGCGAGGACAACATGCCCGACGGCGGCGTCATCCACCTCGCCGGCCCTTCCCCGAACGGCGGTTGGCGCGTGATCGAGGTCTGGGAGTCCGAAGAGCAGGCGCAGAAGTGGGACGAGCGGATCGAGCCGATTCTGGAGCAGGCGGGCATCAAGCGGCCGGCTCCCGAGAAGTGGCCGGTCCACAGCTTGCTCAAGCGCTGAAGAGCCAGGAATCCGCGCGGCGCCGGGGCCTTTGCTCCTGCTGCGACCCCGCTCGTACACTCGCTCCGTGATCCGCGCCCGCGATCTGTCGAAGCGCTACGGCGAGAAGCGCGTGCTCGCCGGGCTCGACTTCGACCTGCCGGCGGGGGGGTTCCTCCTCGTCACCGGGGCGAACGGCTCCGGGAAGACGACGCTGATCCGCCTCTGCGCCGGGCTCGTGCTGCCGACCTCGGGCGAGCTGGAGCTTCCCGAGCGTGGGCGGATCGGCTACCTCGGCCACGACCCGCTCGTCTACCGCGAGCTGACGCCGCTCGAGAACCTCGGCCTCTACGGGCGGCTCTACCGCGTGCCCGAGCGCGGCGAGCGGATCGGGATGCTGCTCGAGCGCTACGGACTCTGGAAGGCGCGCAACGAGCGGGCGGGGACGTTCTCGCGCGGGATGCTCCAGCGCCTCGCGCTCTGCCGGGTGCTCCTGCACGACCCCGAGCTGCTGCTCCTCGACGAGCCGTTCAACGCGCTCGACGCGGAGGGTGCCGAGCTGCTCGACCACGAGCTCGAGACGCTGCGCGCCGGCCACACCTTCGTCGTCTCGACCCACGACCCCGACCGTGTCGGGCACCTGGCGAGCGATGCGCTACGCGTCTGACGTCGCCGCGCTCGCGCGCAAGGACCTGCTGCTCGAGCTGCGCGCGCGGGAGACGGTGCCGTCGATGCTCGTCTTCGTGCTTGCGGCCCTCGTCGTCTTCCACTTCGCGCTTCCGGCCGGCAGCTCGGATCTCGCGGCGAAGGGCCTCCTCTGGGTCGCCATCGTCTTCACCGCGCTCCTCGGCCTGACGCGGGCATTCGTCGCCGAGCGCGAGCAGGGCCTCTTCGACGGGCTCGTCCTCGCTCCGGTCGACCGCAGCGCGATCTGGCTCGCCAAGGCGATCGCCGTGCTCGCGTTCCTCGTCGTGGTCGAGGTGTTCGCGCTGCCCGCGTACGCGATCTTCTTCGCCGGGCTCGACGGGCGGACGATCGCCGCGGTCGCACTCGCGGACGTCGGGATCGCGGCCGTCGGGACGCTGCTCTCGGCGATGGCCGTCGCGGGCCGGGCGCGCGAGCTCCTGCTGCCGCTGCTCTTCCTCCCGCTCGCGATCCCGGTGATCGTGGGCGGCGTGGGCGCGAGCGTGGACGGCGGCGGCCGCTACCTGGCCTTCCTCGCGGTCTACGACGCTGCTTTCGCGATACTTGCCTGGGCCTCTTTTGAGTATGTCGTCACGGAATAACCGGCTTCCCGCGCTCGCTCTCCTCGCGACCGCGCTCCTCGGCGCGGCGATCGCGCTGATCTTCTTCTACGCGCCCGTCGACCAGGACGGCCTCAACCAGAAGATCTTCTACTTCCACGTCCCGATCGCGTTGACGGCGTACGCCTGCTTCGGCTGGGGCGCGTGGAAGGCGCTGCTCCACCTCTGGAAGCGCCAGGACGGGGCCGACCTGGAGAGCTACGTCGCGATCCACCAGGGCGTCATCTTCGGCGTCCTCACGCTCGTGACGGGATCGATCTGGGCCAAGTACCGCTGGGGGCACTGGTGGCTCTGGAGCGAGAATCAGCTCGTCCTCTTCCTCGTCCTGTTCCTCTTCTACTCCGCCTACTTCATGCTCCGCTACTCGATCGACCCGGGCCCGGTGCGGGCGAACCTCTGCGCCGTCTACGCGCTCTTCGGGGTGGTGCTGATCCCGGTCTCGATGCTTGCGATCCGGCTCGCGCAGGAGTACATCCATCCCGTGGCCTTCAACCGGCACGGGCCGCAGATGGCCGGCTCGCAGTTCTTCACGTTCTGTGTCTCGCTCGCGGGGATGCTGGCCCTGTTCGCCGTGCTCTACAACGTCGAGCTCGCGGGGAAGCGCCTCGACGCGCGGTTGCGCGAGCTGCGGGAGCTCTTGTGACCCTCCCGGCACCGTCCGCCGGCCTCTCGCCCGCGATCACGCGGCGCGACGCGGCGTCCTCCGTCGCGCCCATAGCTTCAGCTATGAGCGCTCCCTGCGTCCTTGCCTCACTTGGTGCTCGCGACCGAGAGGCTCGGCAACGGCACCGGGAGGATCACGCGTGAGCACCGAGGACAAGTACGTCGCCGCCGTCTACCTCGTCGTCTTCGTCGTGGTGCTGGCGTATGTGCTGATCATCGCGACGAAGCTCCAGCGGCTCGAGCGGGAGGTCGGCGAGCTCGTCGAGAAGGCGAAGTCACGTGGCTGAGCTGCTCTTCTGGCCCGCGCTCCTTGCCTACGGCGAGGCGGCGCTCGCGTACACGCGGCCCCGCTGGGAGCGCCTCGGCACCTGGGGTGTGCGCGTCGGCTGGCTCATGCAGACGGCGCTCCTCGCCGTGCAGGCGGGCCGCGCGGAAGGATTCCCGTGGGCGACGTGGGCGGGATCGCTGAACCTCTTCGTCTGGCTCGTCGTCGGCGCGTACCTGATCTGGGGCTGCAAGCCGCGCTACCGGCTGCTCGGGCTCGCGGTGATGCCGCTCGCGGTCGCGCTGTTCGTCGTCGCCCGCATCGGCGGGGGGACGGGAACCGGCGCGCGCAGCCACTACTCGAACCTCTTCCTCATCCTCCACGTCGGGCTCGTCCTCGCCGCCTTCGCGGGCTTCACGCTCGCGGCCGGCCTCTCCGCGCTCTACCTGTGGCAGGAACGGCGGCTGAAGCGGCGCTCCGCTGACATCCTGCGTGTGCGGATGCCGTCGCTCGTCACGCTCGAGCGGCTGACCGCGCGCACGATCGCGGTCGCGCTGCCGGTGCTCACGCTCGGCCTCGCCGCCGGGCTCGTGCGGCTGCGGCAGAACGGCGGCGGCGTCGACGCGCTGATGGCGGTGACCGCCGTGACCTGGCTCGTCTACGGGCTCTTCCTCGTGGTCCGGCCGACGGGGCGCCGCGCCGCCTACGTCGCGCTCTTTGGCTTCGTGCTCGTGATCGTCGTCCGCCTCGCTCTCCCGGTGACCCACTTCGCATGACGAGGCTCACCCTCGTCGGTCTCTCGCACCACTCCGCGCCCGTCGAGGTGCGCGAGCGCGTCGCGTTCTCGGCCGAGCGCGCCGCGGAGCTCGCCCGCAGCCTCGGCGAGGCCGTCTGTCTCTCGACCTGCAACCGCACGGAGCTGTACGCGGTCGGCGGCGACGACGTCGAGGCCCGCGCCGTCGCCGCGCTCGGCCCGGACGTCGAGCCGTTCCTCTACCGGCTCGGCGACGAGTCCGCTGCGCTTCATCTCTTCCGCGTCGCCGCCGGGCTCGACTCGCTCGTGCCCGGCGAGGGCGAGATCCTCGGCCAGGTGCGCGCGGCCTACGAGGCCGGCTCGACCGGCCGGCTGCTCGACAGGGTCTTCCGCCAGGCGCTCCATGTCGGCAAGCGCGTCCGCAACGAGACGGCGATCGGCGAGAGCCCCGCGTCCGTCTCGTCGGCCGCCGCCGCGCTCGCGCAGCAGGTCTTTGGCGAGCTGGCCGGCCGCCGCGTGCTGCTGATCGGCGCGGGCAAGATCGGCGAGCTCGCGGCCGTGAACCTCGTCTCGCGGGGTGCGGAGATCGCGTACGTCGCCAATCGCACCCGCGCGACCGGCGAGCAGCTGGCCGCGCGCTTCGGCGGCACCGGTATCGGCGTCGAGGACGTCCCGGGGCGGCTCGGGGAGGTCGACGTCGTGATCTCGTCGACGAGCTCGCCGGAGCTCGTGTTGCGCCGCGAGGACGTCGCCCCCGTCAAGCGCTCGACGATCTTCTTCATCGACATTGCCGTTCCGCGCGACCTCGATCCCGCGATCTCGGAGCTCGACGGCTGCTACCTCTACGACATCGACGACCTCGAGGCCGTCGTCGCGGAGACGCTCGCCGGACGGCGGCGCGAGGCCGGGCGCGCGGAGGCGATGGTGGCCGAGGAGGCCGACTGCTTCCGCGACTGGCAGGCCTCGCTCGACGTCGTCCCGGCGATCGCGTCGCTGCGGGCGCGGGCCGAGGAGATCCGCGCGCACGAGCTCGCGAAGGTCGAGGGCCGCCTCTCCGAGCGCGAGCGCCGCACCGTCGACTCGGTCACGGCGCAGATCGTGAACAAGCTGCTGCACCTGCCGACGGTGCGGATGAAGGAGGCGGCCGCAGGCGCGGACGGCACGGTCTACGCCGACGCGATGCGGCACCTGTTCGGCCTCGGCGAGGACGAGCGGCGATGAATCCGTCCACGCGTCCGCTTCCGTCCCAGGTGCCGACGGCGTTCCTCCGCGTCCGCCCCAAGGGCGTCGGGCCGTGCGGCCGCTCGAAGGCGGGAAGGGGCCGCTCCTGTGCTCGTTCGCATCGGGTCTCGCGGGTCTAGGCTCGCGCTGACGCAGGCCGAGCTCGCGGCCCTGCGCCTGCGCCGGCCCGGCATCGAGATCGCGCTCGTCCCGATCACGACCGCCGGCGACCGCGACCGCTCGAAGCCGTTCGGCGAGATCGGCGAGCGCGGCGTCTTCGTCAAGGAACTCGAGGAGGCGCTCCTCGCCGGGCGGATCGACCTCGCGGTGCACTCGGCCAAGGACATGACCTCGACGGACACCGGAGGGCTCGTCGTCGGCGCGTACCTCGAGCGGGAGGACCCACGCGACGCGCTTTGCGGCGCGGCCGAGCTGCGGCCGGGAATGCGCGTCGGCACCGCGTCCGCCCGGCGCAAGGCGCAGTTGCTCACGCTCGAGCCGAGGCTGTCGATCGAGCCGTTGCGCGGGAACATCGACACGCGGCTGCGCAAGCGCGGCGAGCGCGGCCTCGACGCGATCGTGCTCGCGGCGTGCGGCCTCGACCGGCTCGGGCTCGATGGCGAGATCGGGCACCGCTTCTCGCCCGGCGAGCTGCTCCCCGAGGCGGGCCAGGGCGCACTCGCGCTCCAGGTTCGCGCCGGCGAGGAGGAGCTGGTCGCGGCGGCGGACGACGCGGAGACCCGGCGCCGCGTCGAGGCCGAGCGCGCCTGCGTCGCGGCGGTCGGCGGCGGCTGCCTGGCGCCGGTCGCGGCCCATCACGACGGCGTGGTGCTCACCGGCCTGATCGCGGACGAGAACGGCGCCTGGCTCGAGCGGCGCACCGGGGACGATCCCGCGGCGCTCGGCCGTGAGCTGCTCGCGCTCGCGCCGTGAAGGTGATCGTCACGCGGCCGCGCGCCCAGGCGCGCCCGCTCGTCGAACGGCTCGAGGGGCTGGGGTTCGAGGTCGTCGAGTGCCCGCTGATCGAGATCGAGCGGATCTCGGACGAGCCGATCGACGCCTCCGGCTACGACTGGGTGGTCGTGACGAGCCCGAACGGTGCGGACGAGCTCCTGCGCCGCGCCGGCCCGCTGCCGCAGGTCGCCGCGGTCGGGCCCGGGACGGCCGAGGCGCTCCGCCGCCACGGCGTCGAGCCGGCCCTCGTGCCGGCCGTCTCGTCCCAGGACGGGCTGCTGGCCGGGTTCCCCCGGCCCGCGGGCCGGGTGCTGTTCGCGGCCGCCGAGGGTGCGCGGCGCGGCCCGGTCGAGCAGCTCGGCGCCGACTTCCTGCCGCTCTACCGCACCCGGCTCGTCCGGCCCGAGCGTGCGCCCGAGGGCGACCTGGTCGTCCTGGCGTCCGGCTCGGCCGCCCGCTCGTTCGCCGAGCTCGGCTCCGCGATCCCGGCGGTCTCGATCGGGCCGGAAACGACCCGCGCGGCCGAGCGGGCCGGGATCCGCGTGCTCGTGGAGGCGGCGACGCACGACCTCGACGGGTTGGTCGACGCGGTCGCCCGGGTAGGACGCGCGGGATGATCGTCACCTTCCTCTCCGACTTCGGCCTCCAGGACGACTTCGTCGGCACCTGTCACGGGGTGATCAAGCAGATTGCGCCGGAGGTGCAGGTGATCGACCTCACGCACGGGATCCCGCCCCAGGCCGTCCTCCACGGCGCCCTCGTGCTCGCGAACACGCTGCCGTACATGCCCGAGGGCGTCCACCTCGCCGTCGTCGACCCCGGCGTCGGCAGCGACCGCCGCGCGATCGCCGTTGCTGCGGAGGACGGGCGCCTCTTCGTCGGGCCGGACAACGGCCTGCTCGTGCCCGCCGCCGAGCGCGCGGGCGGAATCGCCGCCGCGCACGAGCTGACGAACCCGGCCTACGCGCTCGAGACCGTCTCCCGCACCTTCCACGGCCGTGACCTGTTCGCGCCGGCGGCCGCCCACCTCGCGCGCGGGATCGGGATCGCGGAGCTCGGCGACCCCGTCGACGTCTCGACTCTCGTCCACCTCGACCTGCCCGAGCCGGTGGTCGGCTCGTCGCTGGTGCGCGCCACGGCGCTGTACGTCGACCGCTTCGGCAACATCGCGCTGAACCTCGGGCGCAGCACGCTCGAGTCCGTCGGGATCGTCCCGGGGACGCGCGTCGAGCTGCGCTTCACGCTCGACCGCTACTACGCGGTCGCGGTGCGGACGTTCGGCGACGCGCGGGCGGGCGACCTGATCCTGTTCGAGGATGCCTACGGCAACGTCGCGGTGGCGATCAACGGCGGCGACGCGGCCTCGATGGTGTCGGCCGGGCCCGGAGACGAGGTGAGGATCTGCGCGGCGCCGGAGTGACGATCGGGCGCCGCTTCGCGCGGCTCGTGACGAACGTCGTCACCTCGCGCCCCTGGCTCTGGCGGCTCTTCCGCGCGCCGCTCCGCTGGCAGTTCCAGAGGCTCGCGCCGCGCTGGGACGCGATGCGCGCGCCCGGGCACCTGGCCGCGCTCGAGGCCGCGCTCGAGCACGTGCCGGCGCCCGCCCGCGCGCTCGATCTCGGCACGGGCACCGGGCAGGCGGCGTTCGCGATCGGGCGGCGTTTCCCGGACGCGGAGGTCGTCGGCGTCGACCTCGCGCCCGAGATGGTTCGCGTCGCCGGTGGGCTCGGGAGCGGCGTCACCTTCCGTGTCGCGGACGCATCCTCGCTGCCGTTCAAGGACGGCGCCTTCGAGCTCGTGACGCTGGCGAACATGATCCCGTTCTTCGACGAGCTGGCCCGGGTCGTGGCGCCCGGCGGCACCGTCGTCTTCAGCTTCTCGAGCGGCCCCGAGACGCCGATCTACGTCCCGCCGGAGCGGCTGCGGGAAGAGCTCGCGGCCCGGGGCTTCGCCGACTTCGCGGAATTTGCGGAAGGCTCCGCGACCGCGCTCCTTGCGATCCGCGCCCCGAGCACTTAGCGTCCTGCGCCACAAGGGCGTTCGCGACGCGGTTGCACCGGTCCGGACGTCCTTCTTTTCGCGAGTGGCGAGGGCCGGACTTGAACCGGCGACACCACGGTTTTCAGCCGTGTGCTCTACCAACTGAGCTACCTCGCCGCGGGGGTGCAGTCTAGCCGCTCCCCCGCGGCGAGTTTCGGCTGTTAAGGCACGGTCGTGGGGATGTTCTTGATCTTCCCCGCGGCGATCGCCCGCTTGACCGCCTGCACCTTCGCGACGATCGCCTTCGAGATCTTCG
>DAISLG010000092.1:0-8481 GCA_036820565.1 Gaiellaceae bacterium
AGTAGAAATCAGGGATGCCCACCGACTTCGACCTCGCGATCGTCGGCGGCGGCCTCGCCTCCGCCCGGGCGATCAAGTCCTACCGGGAGGCGGGCGGCGGCGGCAGCGTCGCGCTCTTCTCCGCCGATACGTTCGTCCCGTACCATCGCCCGCCGCTGTCGAAGCGCTACCTGCGCGGCGAGCAGGAGTGGGACGCCGCGCTCGTCGAGCCCGAGTCGTTCTACGCGGAGAACGACGTCAAGCTCTTCCTCGAGACCGTCGTCACGTCGGTCGACACCGAGACGCGGACGATCGAGACCGAGCGCGGCGACCGTCGCGGGTTCGAGCGGCTCCTGATCGCCTCCGGCGCCGTGCCGCGCAGCCTCGACGTCCCCGGCGCCACGCTCGGCGGCGTGTTCGTGCTGCGCAGCCTCGCCGAGTCGACCCGGATCCGCGCGGCGGCGGTCGGCGCCGACCGCGCCGTCGTGGTCGGCGCCGGCTTCATCGGCACCGAGGTCGCCGCGTCGCTCGTGCAGCTCGGCCTCGACGTCACCCTCGTCCATCGCGGACAGGGCCTGTTCGACCAGCTCGGCGTGCCGGAGCTGGCGCGCGAGCTCGCCGACCTCTATCGCGAGCAGGGCGTCGAGCTCGTGCTCGAGGACGAGGCGGTCGCGTTCCACGGCGCCTCGACGCTCGGGTCGGTCGAGACGAAGGGCGGGCGCACGCTCGAGGCGCAGATGGCGGTCGTCGGTGTCGGGGTCGCCCCCGCCACGGGCTTCCTCGAGGGCAGCGGGCTCGAGCTCGACAACGGCGTCGTCGTCGACCAGCGCTTCCGAACGAACGTCGAGGGCGTCTACGCGGCCGGCGACGTCGCGCGCTTCTTCGACCCGCTGTTCGGCACGCACCGCCGGATCGAGCACTGGTCGAACGCGAACTACCAGGGCACCGAGGTCGGGAAGGTCCTCGCCGGCGGGGGCGGCGGCTACGACATCGTCTCGAGCTTCTTCAGCGAGGTCTTCGGCGTCACGATCAAGGTCTTCGGCGACACGACCGCGTCCGACCGCGTCGAGACGACCGGGTCGCTCGCGGACGGGCTCGTCGCGCGCTTCTCGTCGGGCGAGAGGCTCGTCGGGGCGCTCGTCGTCGGTCAGGAAGAGGAGACGGAGAACACGCTGAAGGCCGAGATCGCCGGCTAGGTGACGTGCCTACGTGGGTGGCGCCGGCGCGGTCGCAGCGTACGAGCAGCCCGGCCCCGACGCGGTCACATCCGAAGCCACCGCGCCAAAGAGCGTCTCCGAGAGGCCAGCCGTCAACCCCGCGCGATCGGCCACCCCGGCCACGAGCGCGGAGCCCGCACGCGACGTGAGATTCTCCGCGTCCGCAACGAACTTGTACGCTCTCGATCGCACTGCTTGCCTTCACCGACATGGTGATCTTCCTTGGGCAGGGACATCGGGCCTCGACACCTCAGACGTCCTTGCCCAGGCGGACATCACCCGCCCGCCGGACAACACGCTCACGGTGCTACTGAAAGATCCGGGCTAACCGCGCAACCACCCGACAGACACTCCCAAAGCGGCAACCAGGCTGCTGATGAAAGATCCGGGCCAGAGCGGGCGCTCGCTCCCTCGTGCGCCGGCGGGATGCACCCGCCGACCGAGGCCGCGGTCGACCCCAGCACGCTCCTTCCGGCGCTCGAGCGCGCCCTCGAGCGCGCCGGCGGGACGATCGTGAGCGGCGCCGACGTGACACGGGCTCTCGTTGACGGCGGCGCGGTCGTCGGGGTGACGGCCGACGGGCGCCGCTACTGGGCCGAGAACGTCGTCCTCGCGTCCGGCTGTTGGTCGGGGAGCGCGCGCTGGCTCTCCAGCGAGCTTCGCCCGCCGGTGCGGCCCGTGAAGGGCCATGTCCTCGTTCTGGCGGGAAGCGCGGAAGAGCCGCTTCTGCAGCGGTTCGTGCGTACGCCGTCGGTCTAAGGCGATGGCAGGACGCACAGGACCGCTCGAGCCGCACCTGAGCCCCGAACTGCTCGCTGCCATGGCCTACCTGGCCGACGCGGAGCGCGAGGACGAGGTGGTGGAGCGTTCCCTCGCGGTGGTGACGGCGGTTGCCGGCAGCGATCTCGCGGTGCTGCTGCTCGAGTCCGAGGACGGGTGGATCGCCTGCGGAACGCTCAGCGGCGCGCCGCTGCCGCGCCCGCTTGCGGCGCGCCTGAAGCGCGCTGCGGCGCGGTGGTCGGTAGCCGGCAGCCGGCCGGGCCCGTTGCGCGGATTCGCATCGACGTCCGTGCACGAGCTGCGCGTCGGCGGCGCGAGGCTGGGATACCTCGTCGCGGCCTCCGGGAGCGCGGTCGAGCCCGATGGGCCGGCGGCCGACCTTCTCGACCTCCTTGCCCGGCAGGCCAGCGCGGCGCTCCTCGCCGTCCGGCTCGCCGCGGAGCAGGCGGCGCGCGGGGAGGTTCTGCGCGCTGTTCAGTCTCGCCTCGACGAGGCGCTCTGGGAGCGGAACCGCCACCTGGAGATCCACGAGCAGCTCACCGCGGCGGCGGTCGAGAGCGAGAGATCGGGGGCCGTTGCACAGGCGCTCCACCGGATCCTCGGTGTCCCGGTAGTCGTGGAGGATGCGGAGGGGGCGCTGCTCGCCGTCGAGGGCGGCTCGGGCGATCCGCGCGGGCTCTCACCCTCGCGGCTCGCGCGGCTGCGGCAGCGCCTACAGCACGCCGAGGGTCCGGTCACGGCCGGTGGGATCGTCGCCTACCCCGTGCGCTCGGGGAGGGAGGGGCTCGCCTCCATCTGGCTCGCCAGCGAGAGCGCCGACCTGCCGGGACAGCTGACCGCGGTCGCGCTCGAGCACGGAGCGACCGCCCTCGCGCTCGAGCTCGAGCGCGAGCGGCGCCTGGCGGAGGCCGAACTCCGGCTGCGGCGGGATTTGACGGAGGAACTCCTCGAGGGGACGCTCGCCGAAGAGCCCGAGGCGCTCGAGCGCCTCGAGGCGCTCGGCGTCGACGTTTCCGAGCCTGCCCGCGCTGGCGTCGTCCGGCCCGAGCGGGATATCTCTCCAACCTGGCTGCTCGACACCGTGCGCTCCGCGGGCGTGCGGCTGGCGACGTTCCGGCAGGGCCGCGTCGCCTTCGTCGCCCCGGAGGACGCGGCCTGGTCGGAGCTCCAGGAGCTGATCGCGCGGGTGTCCGGCGATCCGCGGCTCGCGGTCGGGGTCGGGTCGGTCTGCCGCACGATCGCGGACTATCCCCGGTCGTACGAGGAGGCCCGCCGCGCCGCCGACCTCGGCGCCAGAACAGGTGAACGACTCGTGCGCTTCGACGAGCTCGGCGTGCTCAAGGTGTTGCTCGCGACCGAGGACCCGGCCGTGCTCGAGAGCTTCGTCGACGAGCTACTCGGCCCGCTCGTCGCCTACGACCTGGCGCGCCGCACGGAGCTCGTGCCCACGCTCGCCGCCTATCTGGAACGCGGCGGGTCAGTGCGGGAGGCCGCGGCGGCGCTCTTCATCCACCCGAGCACGCTCAAGTACCGGCTGAAGCGGATCCGCGAGCTCTCGGGGCTCGACCTCTCTGACCCTCGGGTGCGCTTCGAAGCGCAGCTCGCGACGAAGGCGCGGCAAGTCCTCGAGGCAGCGGCGGGACGAGAGCGGCCCGGCCGGCGCGGCGATGAGCCGCGCGGGGCCCTGCTCTGGACCAGTCTTCAGGGGACTGATGTGTAGCTATAATTGATCTCTTGGGGACGATGATCTGCGCCGGGGACGGGAGTACGCTCGCCGTGCTCCTTACTGTCGACCCGCTGGGAGGCCAGATCGAGATGCCGTACTTCACCGACACCGCCGAGGCCGAGAAGTACATCGGGCAGGTCTTCACGATGGCGATCGCGGATCCCGAGATCGGGCCGAAGCTGAAGGCCGCTGATGTCACCCTTGGCATCAACATGACGAAGCCGGACGCCCGCGTGTACGTGGACTACGGCGCCGGCCAGGTCTATCGCGGCGACACCGAGCACAAGGCGGACGTGGAGATGTACATGGAAGCGGATGTCGCCCAGCGCTTCTGGCTCGGGAAGGTGAACGTGGCGGCCGCGCTCGCCCGCGGGCAGATGCGCGCCAAGGGGCCCGTGCCGAAGATCCTCAAGCTCGTGCCGCTCGTGAAGCCGATCTTCCCGAAGTACCAGCTCATGCTCGAGGAGGAGGGCCGCCAGGACCTCCTGGTGGTCTGAGGCATGGCGACCGTCTTCACTGACGAGCGGCTCGACCCGGCCGTCTCGGCATTCGCGGCGTCTGGACCGAAGAAGCTCCTCGTCGGCGGCGAGTGGGTCGAGTCTGCGTCCGGGAAGACCTTCCCGACGGTCGACCCGGCTACCGGCGAGACGATCTGCGAGGTCTACGAGGCCGGTGCCGAGGACGTCGACCGCGCGGTCCGGGCTGCGCGGACCGCGCTGGAGGGCGCGTGGGGCTCGATGACCGCTGCCGCGCGTGGCCGCTGCCTGCTCACGCTCGCCGACCTGATCGAGGAGCACGGCGAGGAGCTTGCTCAGCTCGAGACGCTCGACAACGGAAAGCCGCTCACCGAGAGCCAGTATGTCGACGTCCCGCTCGTGAGCGAGATCTATCGCTACTACGGCGGTGCGACGACGAAGATCCACGGCAACACCCTCCCGGTTTCGCCGTCGGTGGGGCGCTACTTCGCCTACACGCTGCGCCAGCCGGTCGGCGTCGTCGGCGCAATCGTGCCGTGGAACTTCCCGATGCTGATCACGTCGTGGAAGCTCGGTCCCGCGCTCGCGTGCGGCAACACGGTCGTGCTGAAGCCGGCCGAGGAGACGCCGCTGACGGCGCTCCGGTTCGGTGAGCTCGTCGAGGAGGCCGGTTTTCCCGAGGGCGTCGTCAACGTCGTCTGCGGCGACGGCCCGGGGACGGGCGCGCCGCTCGCCGAGCACCTAGGGGTGGACAAGATCAGCTTCACGGGCTCTTTCGAGACCGGTCGCAAGATCGTCGAGGCGTCCAAGGGGAACCTGAAGCGGCTCACGCTCGAGCTCGGCGGCAAGTCGCCGAACATCGTCTTCGCCGACTCCGACCTCGACGCGGCCGTCCAGGGCGCCTTGCTCGGCATCTTCCTGAACCAGGGCGAGGTCTGCTGCGCGGGCTCGCGCCTCTACATCGAGGCCTCCGTCTATGACGACGTGCTCGGCCGGGTTGTCGAGCGGGCAGGGGAGATCGCGCTGGGCCACGGTCTCGATGACGACACGGAGATGGGGCCGCTCGTCTCGGAGGAGCAGCTCGCACGGGTGCTGGGGTATGTAGAGACGGGTGTCGACGAAGGCGCGACGATCGTCGCCGGGGGCCGGAGGCCTGACGACGAGCGGTTGCGAGGGTACTTCCTGCAGCCGACCGTCTTCGCCGACGTCCGCGACGACATGCGCATCGCGACCGAGGAGATCTTTGGCCCGGTGCTCTCGGTCATGCCCTTCGACAACGAGGAGTCGCTCGTCGGCCGGGCCAACTCGACGTTGTACGGCCTTGCCGCCGGCATCTGGACGGAGAACCTCAAGCGGGCGCACCGGCTTGCCGAGGCGCTCAAGGCCGGGACGGTCTGGATCAACGGCTACAACATGGTCGACCCGAGCGCTCCCTTCGGCGGCTTCAAGATGTCCGGTTACGGCCGCGAGCTCGGGATGGACGCAATCCACGATTACACCCAGGTCAAATCGGTCTGGGTGAATCTCGACTAGGCGGAGGAGGAAGGTCGATGAAGGCGGTTGCAACGTTCGGCGTGCGCGACGTCCAGGTGATCGAAGCTCCCGACCCGGTCGTCGAGGATGCGCGCGACGCGGTCGTCCGTGTGACGACCGGCGCGATCTGCGGTTCCGACCTGCACATCTACCACGGGCGCGTGGACGTCGAGCCGGGGTTCGTCGTCGGGCACGAGTACGTCGGCGTCGTCGAAGAGGTGGGCCCGGGCGTGACGCTGATCGAGGAAGGCGACCGTGTTGTCGGCTCGTTTTTCGTCGCTTGCGGCGACTGCTGGTTCTGCCACAAGGGGCTATTCAACAAGTGCCTCGGCGTCCGGATCTTCGGCTTCGGGATGGCCCTCGGCGATCTGCCCGGCTCGCAGGCGGAAAAGGTGCTCGTCCCCAACGCCGATCTCACACTGCGGAAGATCCCGGAGGGTCTCTCCGACGAAGCGGCGCTCTTCGTCGGCGACATCCTCGCCACCGGCTACTACGCGGCTCTCCAGGGAGGCGTCACCGCCGGAGACGTCGTGGCGGTGGTGGGCTGCGGGCCTGTGGGCTTGTTCGCGCAGATGGCCGCGCTTCGCCTGTTCGGCGCGTCGAAGGTGCTCGCGATCGATGTCGTACCGGAGCGGCTGAAACTCGCGGAGAAGCTCGGCGCGACTCCGGTGAACGCGGACGAGGTCGATCCGCTCGACGTCGTGCTCGACCTCACCGATTGGCGCGGCGCCGACGTCGTGATCGAGGCGGTCGGGAGCCCCGGCGCGCTCGCGAGCGCGTTCCGTCTGCCGCGGCCGAGCGGCACGGTCTCGGTCGTCGGCGTCTTCAACGACGACGAGGTGCCGTTCCCGATCGGCGACCTCTGGTTGAAGAACGTGAGCGTGAAGATGGGGTTGTGCAACGTCCAGAAGCACATGGACGAGCTGATCCCGCTCGTGGCTGCGGGGATCCTCGATCCGACGGTGATCATCAGCCACACCCTCCCGCTCGAGGAGGCCCCGAAGGGCTACGAGCTCTTCGACGCCCGCGAGGCCACCAAGGTGCTGCTGAAGTCGTGAGCCGCCGCAACCAGGAAGCGAGGACGAGTTGGAGTTGAGCGCAGGAACCAGACGCCGCAGCGTCAGCGAGATGTTCGACCGGATCTCCCAGCTCGGCTGGGAGGCCGACTACCACAAGCCGGCGGTGAAGTACCCGACGCGGTACCGCTTCCCGAAGCATGCGCGCGACCCGATGAAGCAGATCATGCGGGAGTACCTGCCGATGGAGTTGGAGAAGGACAACCGCGTCTTCGGCGGGCTCGACGCGGCCGTGCGGGCCGGGGTGCCGGACAAGGCGGAGCGACGGTGGCTCGAGGTGATGAAGCCCTACCTGATGGTGACGAACTACGCGGAGGTCTGCGCGGGTCGCAGCATGTCGATGCTGATGGACTCGATCCCGAACAACGAACTGCGCAACGCCTACCACGTGCAGTTCGTGGACGAGGTGCGGCACACCGGCCTCCAGATGAGCCTCGCGCGCTGGTACGCGCGGCACGCTCCAGACCCGGCAGGATGGAACATCGCGCAGTCGGCCTTCCCGCAAAACTTCATCACGAACGCAGGGCTCAACTTCCTCTCCCACTTCATCGTCGGCGATCCGATCCAGTGCTCGTTCACGCTCCAGGTGGTCGCGGAGACGGCGTTCACGAACATCGCCTTCGTCGCGATCCCCGACGTGGGCGCGCGCAACGGCGACTTCGCGATGCCGACGACGTTCCTCTCCATCCAGTCCGACGAGTCGCGGCACATCTCGAACGGCTACGCGACGATCCTGACGGTGCTCCAAGAGGAGGAGAACGTCCCCCTCGTCGAGCGCGACCTCGTCCAGGCTTGGTGGATCAACCACGCCTTCCTCGACCCGTTCATGGGCGGTATCACCGAGTACTTCTCCAAGGATCGCTCCGACACGGAGAGCTACCTGGCGAAGTGGGACCGCTGGGTCTACGACGACTGGTACCGCAACTACGTCACGAACCTCGGCAAGGTCGGGCTCAACCTCGACACCGACATCTTCGAACGGGCACGGAAGCGCATCGCCGACGGGATCGTCCACCGCCAGGTGATGCTCGCCTTCGCCGGCTGGCCGCTGCTCTTCTGGCGGCTAGACCCGCTCGATGAGCGCGACTTCGAATGGCTCGAGGACAAGTACCCGGGTTGGTACGCGCAGTTCGGCGACTTCTGGGAGGCGTTCCACGAGCTGCGCTACCCGGACGAGCACGCGCTCCTGCTCGGCGGCCTCCTCAACAACGCGCCCCCGTTCTGCTGGACGTGCCAGCTTCCGTGCACGTTCGACGACGACCAGTGCCACCGCGTCGTCGACGAGCGGACGCGCTTCTACTGCTCGAAGGAGTGCGGCTGGCTCGACGAGTCGAACCCCGGCCGCTACCGCGGCGACCGCAACTACTTCGACCGCTATCACGGCTGGGGGCTGGACGATGTCGTCCGCGACCTCGGTCTGCTCCGCGCCGACGGGAAGACGCTGATCGGGCAGCCGCACCTCGAGGACGACCGGCTCTGGACGATCGACGACATCGCCGCCTGCAACGTCGAGATCGTCAGCCCGAACATCCGCACGGCGGAGGAGCTCGGTCTTCCGACCGGCTCCTCCTGCAACCCCGACGACCTCGTGGTCGTGGGCTCCAGGACGTGATCGCGGTCCAGCCCGTGCAGCGCATGCACCGTGTCACCCTCGATCCCGTCGGGATCGAGATCGAGTGCGGCGAGGACGAGAC
>DAISLG010000093.1:0-8471 GCA_036820565.1 Gaiellaceae bacterium
TGCACACGACCGCCGAGTCGCACAACCGCGTGATGGTCGTCGAGGTGATGGGCCGGCACACCGGCTGGATCGCCGTGATGAGCGGGATCGCCGGCGGCGCCGACCTGATCCTGATCCCCGAGCGGCGCGTGACGATCGACGAGGCGTGCGCGGCGATCGTCGAGCGCCACTCGACGGGCAAGAACTTCTCGATCGTCGTCGTCTCGGAGGGCTACGAGCTGGACGGGCTCGGCGAGCAGGGCGAGGTCGACGAGTTCGGGCACACGCGACTCGTCGAGCGCGGTGTCGGCGAGGCGCTCGGCGCCGAGATCGAGGCGCGCACCGGCTTCGAGACACGGGTGACCGTGCTCGGCCACGTCCAGCGCGGCGGCTCTCCCACGCCGCGCGACCGCATCCTCGCGACGCGCTACGGGCTCAAGGCCGCCGATCTCGTGCACGAGGGCAGGTTCGGGCGCATGGCCGCGCTGCACGGCGACGCGATCGTCGACGTCTCGCTCGCCGAGGCGACAGCGGAGCTGAAGACGGTGCCGGACGACTGGTATCAGGTCGCGCGCGCGTTCTTCGGCTAGGCCTCGCGAGTGAGCACGTCGAACTCGCCGTGCTCGCCGACGACGCGGAAGCCGACCTTCTCGGCCGCGCGGCGCGAGCGCTCGTTCCAGCGCAGCACGAGGATCCTGACCGTCCGCGGCGCGAACTCGCGGGCGGCGTGGTCGAGCACAGTCGAGATGAGTTCCGGCCCGCGGCCTCGCCCGACGAGGTCCGGGCGGAGCGAGTAGCCGACGTCGAGGACTCCCTCGGCCTCCTCGAACCCCGGGACGCGCGCGCACTCCCCGTAGCAGCTGTACCCGACGAGCTCGCCGTCCTCCTCGACCGCCCAGTAGGCGTCCTCGGGAGTCACGATCGCGTCGACGTCGTACGTCGAGTAGCGGCCCTCGTAGCGCCAACCCGCGATCGCCTCGGCGTCGTCCGGCGTGAGCGGCCGGACGTTCAATCCGCCAGGAGGAGAGCGTCGGTGGGCGCGTAGTCGTCGGTCAGGGTCGGGACGCCGTCGGTCGGGACGGCGCGCTCCCAGCGGTCGAGGATCGCGCGCTTCAGGTCGGGCGCGCCCTGAGAGCGAAGCGAGCGCCAGCGCGTGGCGAGCAGGTCTCGGCTCGGCGGCGGGCCGGCGGTCGCGACGAGCACGATGTTCCTGATGTCGGCGGGCGCGCGCTGGGACGCGATGTAGACCGGGTGCACCTCCACGGTCGGGAAGACCGTACGGTAGGTCCGGTAGAGCGAGCGAAACAGCTTGGAGCTCGAGCCCTCGAGGGCGCCGATCGTGTTCACGACGACGACGCCACCGGGAGCGAGCCGGCTGCGGACGAGCTCGACGAACTCGCGCGTCGTCAGGTGGAACGGAAGCGCGTCGGCGTAGAACGTGTCGAGCGCGATCACGTCCCAGCGACGGTCGTTACGGACGAGGTACCGGCGGCCGTCCTCGACCGTGACGGGAAGCGTCCGTGGGAGGTGGAAGTACGTGCGCGCGACATCCGCGACGACAGGGTCGAGCTCGACGGCCTGGAGGTCGAGTCGCGGAAAGTCGCGGCGCAGCTGCCGGGGCGCGGAGCCGCCGCCCAGCCCCACGAAGAGGAGGCTCTTCGCTTCGGGCCGGTACGCGAGCCCGAGGTCGAAGAAGTCCGTGTACGGGAAGCGCGTCCGGTTCGGCTGCCGCAGGTACATCCCGGTCTGGAAGGCGTTGTCGAACCGGAGGAAGCGAGAGTCGACGTCGTCGACGACCGAGAGATGGTGGTAGCGCGTGTCCTTCGTGTAGACGAGCTTGAAGCCGCTGTTCGTCGGGATCGGCGACGTGCGGTAGGCCTCGCCGCGGCTGCGGAAGACCGGCGACCAGTTCTGCGACGCGGCCCGCGACAGGGTCCCTCCCGCCTTCGGCGCGATGTGCAGCCCGAGCACGATTGCGCCGGCGGCCGCGAGCCCGGCGACGAGCGCGGCAAGTGGCAACCGCTCGGCGAGCGCGACCGGGACGGCGGCGGCGAAGAGCGCCGCGCCGGCGAAGGCGAGCAGCTCGTCCGTGCCGAAGGCGGGGATCAGCCAGAACGCGGTCACGAACGTGCCGGCGATGCTCCCGGCGGTGGAGACGGAGAAGAGCCGCCCGGCGGTGCGCCCGAGCGTCGTCACCGAGCGTGTCAGCAGCTTGACCGCGATCGGCGTCACCGAGGCGAGGATCACGCTGGCCGGCCCGAAGAGGGCGGCGGCCGCGAGAAGCGGGTCGGCGCGGGGGCCCGGGTCCCAGCGGACGACGGCCTCGAGCACGGTCTGGTCGACGAGCGGGATCGCGAGCACCGCCACGGCGCCGAGCAGGAGCACGCCGAGCAGGAGCGCCGGCGACGGGGCCCGGTCGGCGAGCGCGCCGCCGACCCAGTAGCCGACGGAGAGCCCCGTCAGGACGACGCCGATCAGCGCGCCCCAGACGAACAGGGAGTTGCCGAAGAAGGGGGCGACGACTCGGCTTGCCGCGATCTCGACGCCGAGCAGCACCGCGCCGCTCGTGAACGCGGCCGCGACGAGCGCCGCTCTGAGAGCTCGTTCCGGGATGAGACCTCGCTGACGGGCTGCGATGCGTGGTGTCTGGCACGGACGCAGGGAGCGTTCATAGCTGAAGCTATGGGCGCGACCGAGGACACCGCCAGACGCCACGGAGCGCAGGCCGACGGCACACCGTTTCATCCTGGAACGAGCTCTAAGCACGCAGCTCTGCGAGCGGGAACGAGCGGTGCCGCCGGGGCGGGACGAGGAAGTTCTGGCGGTGCGTCGTCCGCAGGATCGCGTTGAACCCCTGCCCGCGGGCACGCGGCGGGAACGGCAGCCTCGTCCCGTCCTCCATCACCCCGTCCATTGCGAGCCGGTTGCGGTGGAAGTCGTCACTCGTCGGGTTGAAGACGACGAAGTGCACGCCGGCCGCGGGCGTCTCGTCCACGCCGTCCTTGCTCCAGAAGAACGGGTTGTCGAGCGTGTTGAAGTCGGCGCGCTGCGGGATCGCGGTGCCTTTCTCGTAGACCGTCCCATCCTCCGCGACCACGTCCCGCTCGAGCCGCGAGGTCGTCTGGATCGCGGCGCTGTGGCCGATGCGGCCCGAGGTCTTGAAGTCGCGGCGCACGCCGGGCAGGGTCGCGACGTCCTCGGGCCCCTGGCGCACGGTCTGCGTCCCGTCGGCGACGTCGATGTGCGGCCTGAACGTGGTGTCGATGCGCTCGCGGAAGTCGAAGTTGAGGTACCAGGCTTCGAGGTCCTCGTGGATGTGCGAGAGGTGCATGTGCGTGCCGTTGCGGAAGTAGGAGCTGCCGCGGAAGTCGGCATAGCCGAGCGTCTCGAGGTTGACGATCTTCGCCGGGCCGAGGCCGGAGCGCTGCGTCGAGGTGAAGCCGAGGAAGAGCTCCGAGGTCTCCGGGATCAGTTCGGCACCGGGGATGCCCGCGGCCATCGCCATCTGCTTGGGCAGGCTCCGCTTCCCCTCGAAGCCGCCGCCCGCGAAGCCCTTGCGGATGCTCGTCACCTCGAACACCCCGAGGTCGTCGAAGATCGCCTTCGAGCCGGTGGCGACATGGTCCTGGCTGTCGCTGCGGAGCAGAACCGCGACGTCGTTCCCCTCGAGCACCGTCTCGTCCGGGTCGCTCGGGAACCGTCTCGCGTCGACGAGTGCGCTCTTCCGCGCGCGGCGGTCGAACGGGATGTGGCGACGGGCCTGGCCGGGAACGCGCTCGCGGAAGTACGGCAGCCCCCAGGCGACCGTGATCCCTAGCCCCGCGGGGCTCGACTCGTAGCGGCTCTCGAGGCCGGCGAGCGTCCGCTCGAGCTCGGCCTGCTCGTCGAGCCCGAAGGACTTCAGCCTCGCCGTGACGACCTGGTGGTGGAGCGGCGGGACAACGACCTCGACGCCGTTGTCCTCGACGATCCGGATCCCGCCGAGGAGGTGCTGCTCGGGCACGCGCTCGGCGGCGAGACCGCCGGAGAGCGTCTGGCGGGTGGCGGGGCGGCCGTAGCGGTCGACGAGCTCGTAGACGCCCGCGACGCCGAGGGCGCCGGCCGCGGCGCCCGCGAGGACCTCCTTCCGCGTGAGACCCATCTCAGCCGCGCGGCTCGACGAGGACGAGCGTCCGGAGGATCCGGTCGAGATTCGCCACGACCTTCGCAAAGTTGAGCGGCGGCGCGACGTGCTCGCTCACGGTGTAGAGCGAGCCGGCGTGGCGCCACGCGTAGAGGACGTGCCACTGGTCGGCGTCCTGGTTGACCGTGTACATCGTCGCGACGATCCCCGGCGCGCGCTTCGTCCCCTTGGCGTCGGCGAAGCACGGCAGCCTCATCTTGGCGGAGTCGACCCGCTCGACGCACGTCGGGATCGTCGTCACGCCCGGGTACGCCCGCAGGTTGACGTGAAGCTCGCCGCCGGCGGCGCCTCCCCCGGTCTCCTGCCAGACGAAGCCCTCGAGGTAGCTCCGGTCCCTCGAGACGGAGTCGATGTTGTTCCAGCGGCCGCCGACCTGCCCGACGAGCGGGTCGGGGAGCCAGGCCGGGCAATAGACGGGCGCGGCGATCCGCTGCGCGAGCCGCTGCCAGCCCGCCGCATGCGCGCACCGCGGCGCGGCCGCGATCGCCGCGGCCTGCTTCCCGGCGCCGGAGCAGCCGGCGAGCGCCAGGGCGCAGCCGAGCAGCGCGATCGAGCCGGGGATCCTCGCCGTCACGTCACAGATGGTAGACGGCAATCCATGGCCCGGCGGGATGCCCCGGCGCGCCCGGCCCGGCCGTGAAGACGAGCCGGTCGCCATGGCGCAGGGCGTCGTAGAACGCGAGCTCTCGCGGGTAGCGGGAGCCCGCGTCGAGGACCCGGTCGGCGACGGCTCCGTTCACGACGACGTACTCGACGCCCTGCGACCGCAGGCGCGCCGCGTCGCGATTCGGATCGGAGGAGCGGCCCGGGCCGGGTAGCTCGAGCGCGACGACGCGGAACCCCTCGAGCGACGGCGTCGACGGGTCGACGGCGATCGCCGAGCCGCGTGGCAGGTGTGCCTCGATCCAGTCGTGCGCGACGATGCGGGCGTCGGTGCGCGTCAGCGTCCTGGCCTCGCGGATCGACCAGGTGAGCGGCACGATCAGCAGCAGCAGCGTGACGGGCGTCAGCGAGCGCAGCCGCCCCGCGAGCACCCCGAGGGCGGGCACGAGCGGAAGCGTGTAACGGTCGAAATGGGCATTCAGGGTGAGCAGGTCGGCGAAGTAGACGAGCACGAAGCTCGCGAGGGCGAGATCGGCGCGATTCCGGCGGACGAGCGCGAGCACGAGGCCGAGGCAGGCGAGGACGAGCGCCGGCCCGACGCCGTGCCAGAGGGTCGCGACGAACGCGGCGTGCGAGTCGTGCTCGAACCCGAGCCAGCCGGCACGCGCGAGCCGCTGGACGCGCGCGGCGTCGTGCCACGCCTGGAGCGGATGTACCAGCACGTACGGGCTCCCGAGGAGGAACCCGGCGACGGCGAGGACGCCTGCCTCGGCGAGCCGCCGCCACCGCCTCCAGCCGACCGCGACGATCGGCACTGCGAGGAAGATCCCCGGGTACTTCGCCGCCGTCGCGACGCCGAGCGCGAGGCCGGCCCACTCGATCCGGCCGGTGACGACGAGTACGAGCCCGACCGTGATCGCGAGCGTCAGCGGAACGTCGGTGACGGCCATCCGCGAGTACGCCACGTGCGTCGTCTCGACAGCCGTCACGGCCGCTGCGACGAAGCCTGCGACCTGCCCGTAGGCGGCGCGGCCGAGGCAGAACGCGGCCCCGACGCCGCCGACGCCGAGCGCGACCGTGACGATCCGCGCGGCGAGGTACGACGGGTGCGCCTGCCAGGCCTGGAACGGCGCAAGCACGTACAGGGTCAGCGTCGGGTAGTCGAACCAGTGCGGATCCGGCCCGCCGCCGTGCACCATCCTCCAGGCGCGCGGGACGATGTTCTGCTCGTCCGGGTTGAGCAGGTTCCCGAACGGCAGCCCGTAGCGGATCCCGACGAACCGGAGCGCCGCCGAGCCTGCGAGGAGCGCGACGAGCCACCCCGAGGGGCGCCCCCAATTCCGGCTAAACCTCGGGGGGTGCTCCACCGACCAGCCCGGCGACGTTCCCGGCGGGGACGAGCACCGCGTCGATCCCGGCGCGCTCGAGGGCGAGCACCTCGTCGCGCGTGTGCACGTCGATCTCCGCGATCGCGAGCTTCCCGGCGGGAACATCCGGCAGCAGCTCGAGGACGGCGTCGAGCGGGTCGTCGTCCTCTTCCGTGTCCCGGCTGGAGAGGAGGAAGATCTCGGGGTCGATCCGCTCGAGCGCGATCTGGAGCTCCTCGTCGTCGCGCACGTCGACGATGCACTCGAGCCCGCCGCTCCGGGCTCGCTCGTAGGCGGCGTCGAGGTCGTCGGCGGCGTCCTCGACCACGAGCAGGCAGGCGTCGGCGTCGGCCGGCGCGCCCGGGCCGAGCCAGACGATCGGGAGCGTCGTCGCCTCGCGGATCCCCTCGATGTGCTCGGTGATCGCCGTCCCCTCGGCGCCCTGTGACTCGGCGGCGGCGGCCTCCGCGAGATCGCGCACGTGCACGAGGATCGAGATGCCGTCGCCCTCGGAGATCGCCTGGCTCAACCTGCGCGCGTCGGTCACGTGCGACAGAGCCTATTCCAGCGGGCGGAGCTCAGACACCGATGGGATGCCAGACGGTCTTCAGCTCCATGAAGGACGCGATCACCCACGGGCTCTGCTCGTCGGGCCGCCCGTGGACGACGCGCTTGACGTTGTCGGCCGCCGCGCGCTCGAGGTCGGCGGCGTCGCCGTCGGCCCCGGAGAGATCGAGCGCGTTCACGTCCATGTGCGCGGCGAGCACCGGCGCGAGCTCCGCGCGGAACCCGGTGAGGATGTTCACGACGCCGCCCGGGACGTCGGAGGTGGCGATCGCCTCGGCGAGCTCGATCGCGGCGAGCGGGCTCGTCTCCGACGCGACGACGACCGCCGTGTTCCCGCCGACGATCGCCGGCGCGAGCCGCGAGACGAGCCCGGCGAGCGAGGGCTCCTCCGGCGCGACGATCCCGACGACGCCGGTCGGCTCCGGGATCGTGAAGTTGAAATACGGCCCCGCGACCGGGTTCGCCGAGCCGAGCACCTGCGCGAGCTTGTCGGCCCAGCCCGCGTACCAGACCCAGCGGTCGATCGCGGCGTCGACCTCCGCCTTGCCGGAGCAGAGCGCGGCGAGGTCGCCGCGGCGCGACTCCATCATCTCCGCGATCCGGTAGAGCACCTGGCCGCGGTTGTAGGCGGTCATCCCCGACCACTTGCCGGTTGCCTTACGGGCGGCGCGAACGGCGTCGCGCACGTCCTTGCGCGAGGCCTGCGCGACGTTCTGCTCCTGCGCGAGATACGTCCGGCCGGATTCGGAGCGCGGGAACTCGCCGCCGATATAGAGCTTGTACGTCTTCTTGACGGGGAGCCTGGTCACTCGAACTCCAGGTAGGGCTCGAGCCCGTGGCGTCCGCCCTCACGGCCGAAGCCCGACTCCTTGTAGCCGCCGAACGGGCTGGCCGGGTCGAAGCGGTTGAACGTGTTCGCCCAGATCACGCCGGCGCGCAACTGCGACGCCATCGCGAGGATGCGGGAGCCTTTCTCCGTCCAGACCCCGGCAGAGAGGCCGTACGGGGTGTTGTTCGCCTTCTCGACCGCCTCGTCCGGCGTGCGGAAGGTCAGTACGGAGAGCACGGGCCCGAAGATCTCCTCCTGCGCGATCCGATAGCTCTGCGCGACGTTCGTGAAGACGGTCGGCGCGAACCAGTAGCCCTTCTCCGGCAGGTGGCACGGCGGCTGGTAGATCTCCGCGCCCTCCTCCTTGCCGGACTCGACGAGCGCGGTGATCTGGTCGAGTTGCTGGCGCGAGTTGATCGCACCGAGGTCGGTGTTCTTGTCGAGCGGGTGACCGACGCGCAGCGTCGTCAGCCGCGCCTTCAGCTTGTGCAACGTCTGCTCGTAGATCGACTCCTGCACGAGCAGGCGCGAGCCGGCGCAGCAGACGTGGCCCTGGTTGAAGTAGATGCCGTTGATGATCCCCTCGACCGCCTGGTCGAGGGCGGCGTCGTCGAAGATGATGTTCGCCGCCTTGCCGCCGAGCTCGAGCGTCAGCTTCGTGTCGGTGCCGGCGAGCTCACGCTGGATCGCCTTGCCGACCTGCGTCGAGCCGGTGAAGGCGATCTTGTCGACGTCGGGATGCTTGACGAGCTCGGCCCCGGTGCGGCCGTCGCCCGTGACGATGTTGACGACGCCCGGCGGCAGCTCCGCCTGGCGGACGACGTCGCAGAAGAGCAGCGCGGTCAGCGGCGTCGTCTCGGCCGGCTTGAGCACGACGGTGTTCCCGGCCGCGAGCGCGGGCGCGATCTTCCACGCCAGCATCAGCAGCGGGAAGTTCCACGGG
>DAISLG010000094.1:0-4431 GCA_036820565.1 Gaiellaceae bacterium
GGCGCCTCTTGGATGGAACAGCAGATGTCTTCATGACCAACGACTTCGACGCCCCACCGCCGGACCCTGCTCAATCTGAGACAGACTCCAGACCCCGGACATGGCCCCGCTACGATCGCGGCGTGAGCGCTCTCCACGTCGCCGTCGTCGGTTCCGGGCCCGCCGGCTTCTACGCGGCCGGGCACCTGCTCGCGAACGAGGCGGAGGTCGACATGATCGAGCGGCTGCCGACCCCGTGGGGGCTCGTCCGGCTCGGCGTCGCCCCGGATCACCCGAACATCAAGGCGGTCTCGCGCGCGTTCGAGAAGATCGCGCAGCGGCCGGGCTTCCGTTTCTTCGGCAACGTCGAGGTCGGCAAGGACGTGGAGCACGACGAGCTGCTCCGCCTCTACGACGCCGTCCTCTACTCGGTCGGCGCGCAGACCGACCGGCTCGTGGGGATCCCGGGCGAGGATCTCCCCGGCTCGTGGCCGGCCACCGCGTTCGTCGCCTGGTACAACGGCCACCCCGACTTCCAGGATCTGCAATTCGACCTCTCGGGCGAGCGCGCGGTCGTGATCGGCAACGGCAACGTCGCCGTCGATGTGGCTCGGATGCTCGCCCTGACCTCCGAGGAGATCGAGTCGACCGACACGACGGACGCCGCGATCGACGCGATCACGGGCTCCGGGATCCGCGAGATCGTGATGCTCGGCCGCCGCGGGCCGGCCCAGGCCGCGTTCACGCCGCCGGAGCTCAAGGAGCTCGGCGAGCTCGCCGGCGCCGACGTCGTCGTCGATCCGGCCGACCTGGAGCTCGACCCGGCGAGCGAGGCCGCGCTCGCGGACGACCGGGCGATCGCGCGCCGCAACGTGGAGATCCTGCGCGAGTACGCGGCGCGCGAGCCCGCCGGCAAGCCGAAGACGCTGCGTTTGCGCTTCCTCGCCTCCCCCGTCGCGATCCTCGGCGACGAGCGGGTCGAGGCGGTCGAGGTCGTCCGCAACGAGCTCGTGGTCGACGCCTCCGGGATCCGCGCGATCCCAACCGACGAGCGGGAGCTGCTCCCGTGCGGGATCGTGCTCCGCAGCGTCGGGTACCGCGGCGTCGCCCTGGCGGGCGTGCCGTTCGACGAGGCGCGCGGGACGGTCCCGAACGACCGGGGCCGTGTGACCGGCGCCGAGCGGACCTACTGCGCCGGCTGGATCAAGCGCGGCCCGAGCGGCGTGATCGGGACGAACAAGAAGGACGCGACCGAGACGGTCGACCTTCTGCTCGAGGATGCTCGTGCCGGCCTGCTCGACGGCCCGGCGGGAGCCGATTCGCTCGAAGGCCTGCTCGCCGAGCGCGGCGTCGACGCCGTCGAGTACGCAGGCTGGCAGGCGATCGACGAGTCCGAGCGCGCGCGCGGCGAGCCGCTTGGCCGCCCCCGCGTCAAGCACGTCTCGTGGGACGAGCTGCTCGCCGCGGCCCGGTCGCTACACTCGAAACCGTGACCGAGGTCGAGACGACGAAGGAGCTCTGGGGCGGCGAGACCCGCAAGGCGGTGGAGAACTTCCCCGTCTCGGGTGAGCCGATTCCGGCCTCCGTCGCCCGCTGGCTCGGCCGGATCAAGGCCGCCGCCGCCCGCGCGAACGCCGACCTCGGCCTGCTCGACGCCGAGAAGGCGGAGCGGATCGCCGCGGCCGGCGACCGGATCGCAGCGGGCGAGATGGACGACCAGTTCCCGATCGACGTCTTCCAGACCGGCTCGGGTACCTCGTCCAACATGAACGCGAACGAGGTGATCGCCTCGCTCGCCGGCGAGGGTGTCCACGCGAACGACGACGTCAACATGGGCCAGTCCTCGAACGACGTCTTCCCGTCCGCGGTGCACCTCGCCGCGCTCGACGAGGCGACGAACGACCTGCTGCCGGCGCTCGACCTGCTCGGCGCCTCGCTCGAGGCGAAGGCCGCCGAGTTCGACGACGTGGTCAAGTCCGGGCGCACGCACTGGATGGACGCCGTCCCGGTGACGCTCGGCCAGGAGTTCGGCGGCTACGCCGCACAGGTGCGCCAGGGAATCGAGCGCGTCGAATCGACGCTCGGCCGGCTCGGCCGGATCCCCCTCGGGGGCACCGCGGTCGGCACCGGCCTGAACACGCATCCCGAGTTCGCTGCCCGCGTGCGCGAGCGGCTGGCGGCCGAAACCGGGCTCCGGATCCTCGAGCCGGCCGATCCGTTCGAGTCGCAGGCGGCCCGCGACGGCCTCGTCGAGGCTTCCGGCGCGCTCAAGACCGTTGCCGTCTCGCTGACGAAGATCGCGAACGACCTCCGCTTCATGGGCTCCGGGCCGCGCGCGGGGCTCGCCGAGATCTTCCTGCCGGAGCTCCAGAAGGGCAGCTCGATCATGCCGGGCAAGGTCAATCCCGTGATCCCCGAGGTCGTGACCCAGGTCGCGGCGCAGGTGATCGGCAACGACGCCGCGATCGCCGTCGGCGGGATGCAGGGCCACTTCGAGCTGAACGTCTTCGTGCCGATGATGGCCCGGAACCTGCTCCAGTCGATCGCGCTGCTCGCCAGCGCCTCGCGGCTCCTTGCCGGGAAGTGCGTCGACGGGATCGAGGCGAACCGCGAGCAATGCGAGAGCTACGCCGAGCTGACCCTGTCGGCCGCTACCGGGCTCAATCCGTACATCGGCTACGACAAGGCGAGCGAGATCGTGAAGGCCGCCGCCGCGTCAGGCCGCTCGCTGCGCGAGGTCGCGCGCGAGGCGGGCGTGGACGATGAGACGCTCGACAAGGCGCTCGACTACCGCGCGATGGCCAAGCCGCACGGAACGCCGCGCTAGAGCTATTTGCTCGGGAGCCCGAGCTCGTAGCCCTTGGCGATGATCGCCTCGAGCGCCGTCGCGATCTTCTCGAACTCGGGTCCTGCCTCGAGCCGCTGCCCGGCGGCTTGCGCGGCCGAGGTGTCCCTCCCCTTGATCTTCCGACGGATGCCCCCGGCCGCGGCGCTGACGCGTCTGAGAGCGGCGACGAGGTTGGCGTGCGGCGCGGCGATCTCGCGCGGGGGCTCGAGGCGGTCGAGGTCGTCCGCGACGGCGCGCGCGTCCCGCTGGAGCTCGTCGAGCGACCGGCGTTCCGCCCCGGGCGACCGGGCGCGCTCGATGGCCAGGCGTGTCTTCAGGATCTTCGAGGCGGCCTGCGGGAGGATCTTCTGCACGCGTTGTTCGTAGTCCGCCTTGGAGAGACGCCCGCCGCCGCTACCACATGCGGAGAGCAGCAGGACGACGAGCAGGGTGCCCGCCTGGCCTCTGGCCGGCATGCGCCGGAGCGTCGTCACGGGCTCAGGGCGAGATCGGTTCCGGGCATCCGGTCTCGGCGGGCTTGGCCGACGCCCTGTCCCCGGAGGAGCCGAATGCCCGCGCGACGAGGCTGCATCGATCGGCCGCGACCGTGCCGAACGACACGGTGAATGCGCCGGTCGCGCCGGCGACCACGCGCTTCGTCCAGGAGCGGCCCGCCGACGAGACGACCACGCGTACGTGCTCTCGGCCCTTGAAATGCGTGCCCCGGACGACGAGGGGATCAGCGCTCTTCGAGAGGCCGAGAGTCGGCCGCGCCGTGAGCGCCAGCGCAGGGGTTGCGGAGACGATCAGGAGAGCGACTGCGATCGACGCGAAGGCTTTCATCCAGGCGAAGTATGCCAGCGAACGTCAGCGTTCGTGACGGTTGCGTTTGCCGTTATCGGGACGTATATTCCGACTTCGCCACCGGGCCCTCGGGCTCGTGGGACAAGGGGAACGGAAGGGGAGAGAGTGAAACCGAACTACAAGTGGCTGTGGAGGCTAGTGCTTCTCGCAGCCGTTGCGGCCCTCGCGGCGACGGGCGGATTCGTCCACTCGGCAAAGGCGTTCGATCCTGAAGGGATCGAGAGCCCGGCGGATGAGGGCTTCCTCGAGATTCCGGACGCGGGCGCGCCTGCTCCGGGGGACAACGGCAACTTCAGCACGGCCTCGCACGACAACGGCCGTGGCGGCAACACCTTTACAAACGACCCGTGCCTCGACCCGCCGCCGACGGCTCCGCCGCCGGAGAACAGGCGCCGCACGGTCCAGAGCGAGACCGAGGTCGCCGTCAACGGCAGCAACGTCGTCGTCGGCTACAACGACTCGTTCGGCTTCTACGACAACCAGCAGGGGCTGTCGGGCTTCGCCTTCTCGACGAACGGCGGCAACACGTTCATCGACGGCGGCGGCCTGCCCCCGCTGATCCGCGGCGTGCGGCCCTTCCCGCTCCCGGTCGACCGCTATCTGGGCGATCCGGTCGTCCAGGTCGACCAGTCGACGGGCGAGTTCTACTTCGCCTCGATCTACCAGCTCCCGAACGGCACCGATTCGATTTCGGTGAACAAGGGCGTCTTCACCGATGCTCCGCCGAACGTGAACGGGGCGATCGAGTCGGTCTCGAACAC
>DAISLG010000094.1:4531-8449 GCA_036820565.1 Gaiellaceae bacterium
AGGGCCCGTTCGTGATCATCCCGAACCTCGCCGACACGTTCAACCAGGCGACCCAGCCGATCGTCACCTCGACCGGCCGCGTCGTCGTCACCTGGATCGCCCGCACGTTCTCGCTGGGCGGCTTCGGGCCGGAGTCCGAGAACCGGATCGAAGCGGCGTACTCCGACAACCAGGGTGTGACCTTCAGCAGCCCGGTCGTCGTGGCGAAGGTGAACCCGCAGGGCGAGCCGCCGGGCTACAACCGCAACCGGCGCTCGATCCTGAACGCGCCGTACATCGCAGCCGACCCGACCTCGCCGAACGTGTACATCGGGTACTTCAACGGGAAGACTCCGCTGGTCGGACCCGGCGATGTCATCTTCACCGGCCCGATCGCGAGCCAGGGGGACATCCTGCTGAGCACCTCGGCGACGAACGGCACCACGTACGGGCCCCCGGTCAAGGTGAACGACGACCCGGGCACGACGTCGCACGTCTTCCCGACGGTGCAGGTGAACAAGCACCACGACGTCTACATGAGCTGGAACGACCGTCGTGCCGATCCGAACAACGAGCTGACGAACACCTGGGCGAACGTGTCCAAGGACGGCGGCGCAACGTTCGGCCACGACAAGCTCCAGAGTGACATCGGAACGAGCTGGCGCGTCCGTGCGGACGCTCGGCCGAACTTCGGCGACTACAACTCGTCCGATCTGATCGGCGACAACCAGTTCGTGATCACCTGGGCGGACGGGCGCTTCCGCCCGCCGGGTGGCCAGGCCGCGACGCCGGACACGATCTTCACGATCGCGAACGGCCTCGGCGTGGGCAACGGCTAGACCGAGCGCTTCATCTCGACGGAAAGGGCCGCCTCCGGGCGGCCCTTTCTCGTTCTAGTAGGCGACCGCGCGGTGGCGAGCCGCACTAGCCCGCGGGTTGCAATACCCAGGTAGAGGCATCACTATCAGAGGAGAGGCGGCGCGACCGGGCGCCGGTTCGGACAACAATCGGAGGGAGAAAGACTTGAGACACCTGCTTACACGGGACGGCGGCGCGACGCGCCTTCGGGTCGCATTCCTCGTGGGCGCCGCCGCGGTCATCGCGGTCTCGTTCGCGGTCGTCGCACGTTCCGCCGGGCTCGACCCGACGGAGTTCGCACCGTCGCTCGAGCCGGACGCGGCGGTCACCGACCGCCAGGTTCCGGGGAACCAGAGCCCCGCGCACGTCAGCGCTGCGTTCGTCCCGCGGCCGACGCCGCTCGCCGTGGGCTCGCCGGCCGGCATGGGCACGAACTTCAACGGGATCAACTTCCACATCCAGCGCCGGATCGCCGACGGCGGCAACCAGCTCAGTCTCGAGCCGCCGGACCAGGGCCTTTGCGTCGGGAACGGCTCCGTCCTCGAGGCCGTGAACGACACGTTCGCCGTCTACAACACGGCCGGCACGCGCGTGAGCTCGTACCAGTCGCTGAACCAGCTGTTCGCCGGCGACCACGCGATCGTCCGCTCGCCGACCCTCGTCTTCGGAACGTTCATCTCCGACCCGAAGTGCTACTACGACACGGACTCGGGCCGGTGGTTCTTCACCGTCCTGACGATCCCGCGCAACCCGTCGACCGGGGCCCTTCAGGGGCACTCGGACGTCCGGATCGCCGTGAGCAAGTCGAGCACGCCGACCGCGAACGTCGCCGACTGGACGATCACGACGATCGACACGACGAACGACGGCACGAACGGCACGCCGTCGCATCCCGGCTGCCCGTGCCTCGGCGACCAGCCGCTGATCGGGGCCGACAAGTACGGCTTCTACGTTACGACGAACGAGTTCTCGCTCTTCGGGAACGGCTTCAACGGCGCGCAGGTCTACGCCGTGCAGAAGTCGGCGCTCGTCGCCGGCAAGACGCCGAAGATCCAGCGGATCGAGGGCTCGCCGATCGCCTCGTCGTATGGCGACGGGCCTCCGTACTCGCTCCAGCCCGCGACGTCGCCGTCCGCCGGCGACTACGCGACCTCGAGCAACGGCACCGAGTACCTCCTCGGTGCGCTCGAGTTCGGGAAGAACGTCTCGAACCTCGACAACCGGATCGCGGTCTGGGCGCTCACGAACACGGCGTCCCTGAACACGAAGCCGGCGATCGCGATCGACGACGCCGTGATCACGAGCCAGGTCTACGGCCTCCCGGGCGCGATCGTCCAGCCCGACGGCCCGACGCCGTTCGCCGACTCCCTCAGGGAGCACGAGAACCTTCTCGACGGCGGCGACGACCGCATGCAGGCGGCGACGTATGCGCACGGCGTCCTCTGGGGTGCCGGCGACACCGTCGTCAAGACCCCGACCGGGTCGACGCAGGTCGGCGTGACCTACTACGCGGTGACGCCCGCCGTCAGCGGCTCGACCGTCTCGGGCAGCGTCGTCAAGCAGGGTTACCTGTCCGTCGAGAAGGCGAGCGTCACCCGCCCGTCGCTGGCCGTCACCTCGGCCGGCCGCGGCGTGATCGGCGTCTCGCTGATCGGCGACACGTACTACCCGAGCGCGGCGTACGCCACCATCGACGACACGCTGGCCACGGCGCCGTCGACGCTCTCGCTCGTCGCGCGGGGCGTCGCCCCGGCCGACGGCTTCAGCGGCTACCACACGTTCGGCTCCGACGGAGTCGAGCGCTGGGGCGACTACGGCGCCGCCTCGGCCGACGGCAACTCCGTCTGGATCGCGAACGAGTGGATCGAGGGCACGCGCTTCGGTGCCGAGTTCGCGAACTGGAGCACGTACGTCACCCAGGTCACGCCGTAGCGGCGAGACCGATCGAACGAGAAAGGGCCGCCCTCGGGCGGCCCTTTCTCGTTCTAGTAGGCGACTGCGCCGCGGCCGGTCTCGGCCGCGTGGCGTTGTTCGTCCGCGCGGTAGCTCGAGCGGACGAGCGGGCCCGAGAAGACCGAGCCGAAGCCGAGCTCCTCGCCCTGCTCCCGGAACCAGCGGAACTCGTCGGGGTGGACCCAGCGGTCGATTGCCGCATGCTTCGCGCTCGGCTGGAGGTACTGGCCGATCGTGACGACGTCGACGCCGTTCGAGCGGAGGTCGCGCAGCGTCTCGACGACCTCGTCGTTCGTCTCGCCGAGGCCGACGATGATCCCGGACTTCGTCAGCACCGGGTAGTCGGCGACCTCCTTCGAGCGGCGCAGCAGCCAGAGCGCCTTGTCGTAGTCGGCCTTGCCGCCGCGCATCTTGCGGTGCAGGCGGCGCACGGTCTCGATGTTGTGGCTGAAGACCTCGGGGCGCGCGCCGAGCACCGTCGCGAGCGCCTCCTCCTCGACGCCGAGGAAGTCGGGGGTCAGCACCTCGACCGTGCACGCGGGCAGCTTCGCCTTGAGCGCGCGGATCGTGGCCGCGTAGTGACCGGCGCCCCGGTCGGGGACGTCGTCGCGGTCGACCGAGGTGACGACGACGTGCTTGAGGCCCATCTGCGCGGCCGTCTGCGCGAGCCGGAGCGGCTCGAGCGGGTCGACTGGCTCGGACGGCTTGCCCGAGTGGACGTAGCAGTAGCGGCAGGCGCGCGTGCAGGTCTCGCCGAGAATCTGGAAGGTCGCGGTACCGCGCCCCCAGCACTCGGAGATGTTCGGGCAGCGCGCCTCCTCGCAGATCGTGTGCAGCTTCGCGCCGTGGATCAGCTTCTTGACGTCGAAGTACTGCGAGTCGCGGCTCGGCGCGCGCACCTTCATCCACTCGGGGCGGCGGGGCCGCTCGGAGACGGGCAGGGAGGTCACGCCGGAAGTGTAGTGACTGGGCCGCTCAGGTCTGCTCCGGCAGGCTCACCCTCGCCAGGCGCAGCGGCGCGAGTCGGTGCTGAAGCACACCCTGGGCTGACCTACACTCCGGCGATGGCCGGCTACGTCGTCGTCGAGCTGGAGACCAGCGATCACGAGTGCATGGCGCGATACCGGG
>DAISLG010000095.1:0-8385 GCA_036820565.1 Gaiellaceae bacterium
TCGATCCGCGCGAGCTCGACCTCGATCGCGCCGGCACGCTCGCCGGCCTCGGTGGCCGCGCGCCGCAGCTCCGCCTCGGCTGCGCCGAGCTCCCGCAGCGTGCGGGCGAGCTCGCCGGCGCGCGCAGCGCCCGCGTCGGCGCGGACGCGCAGGGGGGCCTCGAAGCGCGCGGTGGCCTCCGCGGCGGCCGCGAGGATCTCGTCGAGGCGCTCGCTGCTCGCGACGAGCGCCTCGAGCACGGCGGCATCGGCGATCCCCGCCCGGCGCGGTACGGCGCGCTCGTAGGCGCCACGTGCCTCCCGCACACATTCTTCGGCCGCGGCGAGCCGTTCCTGCGCCGCACAGAGGCCCGCCGCGGCCTCGTCGCTGCTCGCGCGCAGAGCGGCCAGGTCGTCGGCTGTGTCGGCGAGCTCGAGCCGGTCCCCGCCCAGACGCACGAGCTCGCGTTCCGCGCCCGCGACCCGTTCGGCGGCCTCGGTCGCGACCCGTCGCAGCTCCGTCTCCTCTCCTCCGAGCCGCCGCAGATCGGCGCCGGCCTCGGTCGCTCGCGCTTCGTCGGCCTCGAGATCGAAGCGCGCAACGTCGATCGCGAGTGCCGCCTCGAGCCGCTCGGCGGCCGTCAGCAACGGTTGGAGCACGGCCGCGGGCAGCGCGCGGCTCCGCGGCCCCAGCGCATCGAACTTCCCCGTCACCGTGCGAGCCCGTTCCTCGAGACCGGCCGCGGCCCGCGTCGCGCGCGCCAGGTCGTCGTCCAGCTCCGCCGCCTCGAGCTCGAGCGCGCGCCGTCGCGCGGCGAGTCCGAGCATGACCGCCTCTGCGGTCTCCCCCGCGAACCAGAGCTCTCGCCGGTCGACGTCGTAGCCGTGACCCTCAGGCGTCACGACGACTCCGTGCGACGCGGCGAGGAGGTCGTCCGCGTCCACGAGCCAGATGCCGTCCAGCAGGTTTCCCTCGCCGGTGACGAGCTCGGCCGCCGGCCGCGCCGACGGCGCCGGCGGAGCACCCTGCGCGAGCGGCGGACGGCCGAGCAGGACGATCAGGCTGCCGAGGCCGTCCGTGCGGGCACGCTCCAGCAGGCGAAGTCCCTCGGACGCGTCGTCGGCGAAGACGGCAGCCGCGCGGTGGCCGAGCGCGGCGGCGACGGCGCGCTCGGCACCGGGCTCCACCTCGAGCAGCGAGAGCGCGAGCCTGCCGCCCGCCTCTGCGAGCGCCCGCGCCGCCGGCGGAAGGCCCTCGCGCTCCGCGATCGACTGGTTCAGCGCGGCGAGGCGCTCGCGCGCGAGCCGCACCCGTTCCTCGAGTGCGTCCCGCTCCCGCGCCGCTGCGCGTGCCGCCGCCTCCGCCTCGTTCGCAGCGCGCTCGAGCTCCGCGCGCGACGGGCCCTCGGCCGGCGGCGCCTGCTTCAGCTCCTCGCGCAGCGACTCGACGAGCGCAGCTGCGGACTCGCGTCGCAGCGCGACGCGGTCGACGGCTCCGCGCAGCGCGAACCCACCCGCGGCCCGGGCCAGATCCTCCTCGACGCGCTTGCGCTCGGCCAGCAGCGTCTGGAGCTCGTCCTGGCAGGAGGCGTGATCCGCGCGCTCAGCCGTCGCGAGCGCGGCGAAGGCCGCACGGGCGGCCAGAAGCACTGCCTCTCGCTCCACCTTCGCGTCGCGCGCGACTGCATCCGCGGCGAGCGCGGCGTCGCGGAGCTCCGGCGACGGGCCGGGCGCTGCGACGACCGTCGCCGCCGCGGCCTGCTCGTCGCGCAGCTGCTCGAGGAGCGCCGCAGACGACTCCCGCCGCAACTCGAGCCGCTCGCCGGCGCTCCGCAGCCGGTAGAGCGACGCCGTCGCCGCCTCCCGCCCACCCGCGGCGTCGGCCAGCTCCTCCTCCGCCCTCGTGCGCTCCGCGAGCAACGTCTCGAGCTTCGAGTCGGCCGAGCGGCGCGCCAGCTGGGCGGCGGTCCGACGCTCCTGACCCTCCGCGAGCCGGACGTCGAAGGCCGCGAGGTCGAGGGCGGCAACGCCCGCCTGGAGCGCTGCGATCTCGACGCCGAGCTTCTCGGCGCGCTCGGCCGCGGTCGCCTGCAGGGCCAGCGGCCGCAGCCGGGACTTGACCTCCGCCTCGAGGTCGCGGGCACGCTCGACCTGGATCGCGACGCGGGAGAGCTTCAGCTCGGCGCGGTGCTTGCGCCGCTTGAACCGTCCGAGGCCGGCCGCCTCCTCGACGAGCTCGCGCCGCTCGTGCGGCTTCGAACCGAGCACCGCGTCGACGCGGCCCTGGCTGATCACCGAGCGGAGACCGCCGCCGAGGCCGACGTCCGAGAGCAGCTCGATCAGGTCGATCCGCCGCACCGGCGCGCCGTTGATCAGGTACTGCCCCTCGCCGCCGCGGTGGAGCCGGCGTGCGATCGAGACCTCCGAGAAGTCGAGCTCGCCGAGCTCGCCGTCGGTGTTGTCGAAGATCAGCTCGACCTGGCAGGAGTCGACCGGCTTGCGCCCTGCCGACCCGGCGAAGAGAACGTCGTCCGGCTTCTCGGCACGGAGCTCGTTGGGGCTCAGCGAGCCGACGGCCCAGAGCAGCGCGTCGGAGACGTTCGACTTGCCGGACCCGTTCGGGCCGACCACGACGGCGACGCCCTGCTCGAGGCGCACCTCGACGGCGTCCGGGAAGGACTTGAAGCCGCGCAGCTTGATCGCCTGCAGGTGCATGCGCGGGGAAGTATCGCGGGCGGCGCGGACGCCGCCCGCGCTCGCTCCGAGCTCTTAGACCGCTGCAGGCTCGGGGTCGGGCCGCACGACGACCGTGTCGGCGACCTGGATGATCTCGTCGACCGGAAGCAGCGCGCGGGACGCGTGCTCGCGGATCTTCTCCGGGCTCGTCGCCTGGTAGATGCAGACCGTCCCGAGGCCTTCGCCCTCGTCCAGCACGTAACTGCGGATCCAGCGGATGTCGTCCGACATCTCCTCGTCGCCGACCTTCGTGGATCGTGCCGCTGCCTCCTGCAGGTCCCCGGCGGAGCGGAAGCCACTACGGCGGAGAATCACATACGTGTTCATCGAACCTCCTCTTCGTATTTCCGCCATTCTCCTACGCCGTGCCCGACACGACAAGCAGCTCGCACGGCCCGACGAAACGCTCATGCCCTTGTAGGATCCGAGCAGGTTGGTTCTGATCGAGGCGCTCGCGGCCGAACGGAACGCGGCGGAGGCGCTCCGGGCCTACGACGCGCTGCACCGGGAGCTTCTGGGCTAGTGGAGACGCCGGCGGTCTCCGTGCGCGACCTCCGCGTCCGCCGTGGCGGCACGCTCGTGCTGCCCGGCATCTCGCTCGAGATCCGGCCGGGCGTCGTCACGGGGCTGCTGGGGCCGAACGGGTCGGGCAAGACGACGCTGATCCGGGCGATCGTCGGCGTCCAGATCGTCGAGAGCGGCGAGGTGGAGGTGCTCGGTGGGCCCGCCGGTACGCCCGCCCTGCGCCGCCGGGTCGCCTACGTGACCCAGGCTCCGTCCGTCTACGCGGACCTGACGGTGAGCGCGAACCTCCGCTACTTCGCGCGGGTGCTCGGCGCGCCGTCCTCTCGCGTGGACGACGTGCTCGCGACCGTGAGGCTCGAGCCGAACGCAGACCGGCTCGTGCGCACGCTCTCCGGCGGCGAGCGCTCGCGGACCTCGCTCGCGGTTGCGCTGCTCGCCGAGCCGGAGCTGCTCGTGCTGGACGAGCCCACGGTCGGCCTCGACCCGCTGCTGCGCCGCGGGATGTGGGAGACGTTCCACGAGCTCGCAGCGGCGGGAGCGACCCTGCTCGTCTCGAGCCACGTGATGGACGAGGCGTCCCGCTGCGACGACCTCGTCCTGATGCGCGGGGGCCGCCTCGTCGCGACCGGGACGCCGCGGGGCCTGCTCGCGCAGGCGGGGACGGACGGGCTCGAGGACGCGTTCATCGCGCTGGCGGAGGCGCCGTGAGCGGCAGGGTCACGCTCGCGACCGCGAAGCGCGTCCTGCAGCAGCTGCGCGGCGACCGGCGCACGCTCGCGCTCGTCTTCGTCGTGCCGCCCGGGCTCCTCGCCCTGCTCCGGTACGTGTTCGACGCCGCGCCGCAGACGTTCGGCCGCGTCGGCGCGCCGCTCGTCGGCCTGTTCCCACTGATCCTGATGTTCCTCGTCACGTCGATCGCGATGCTGCGCGAGCGGACGTCAGGGACGCTCGAGCGGCTGATGTCGATGCCGCTCGCGAAGCTCGACCTGCTGCTCGGCTACGGACTCGCCTTCGCCCTGGTCGCGGCGGCGCAGGCGAGCGTCACCGGCGCCGTCGCCTTCGGCCTGCTCGGCGTGACGGCCGAGGGCGCCGTCTGGGCCGTCGTCGCGCTCGCCGTGGCGAACGCCGTCCTCGGGATGGCGCTCGGGCTCTTCCTGAGCGCGTTCGCGACGAGCGAGTTCCAGGCCGTGCAGTTCATGCCGGCGGTGATCATGCCCCAGGTCCTCCTCTGCGGCCTCTTCGTCCCGCGCGAACGCCTGCCGCGCGCGCTCGCGCTCGTCTCGGACGTGCTGCCGGTCAGCTACGCGTACGAAGCGCTCCGGCGCGTCACCCGGGGCGAGTACGGGAGCCCGCTCTGGGTCGACGTGGCCGTCGTCGCCGGCTCCACGGCGCTCGCGCTCGTGCTCGGCGCGACGACGCTTCGCCGCCGCACGCCCTAGGGCGCGAGGCCCAGCCTCGCGAGCGCGACCTTGGCGGCCTCCTGCTCGGCGTCCTTCTTCGAGCGCCCCTTGCCGACGCCGGTTTCGTCTCCGTCGACGACCGCGGCGGCGGTGAAGATCCGCTCGTGCGGCGGGCCGTCCACGTCGAGCACGGTGTAGTTGACCGCCCGCCCCGCGCGTGCGAGCCCTTCCTGGAGCTCGGTCTTGTGGTCCACGAACGAGACGTGCGCGTACTCGATCCGGCCCGAGAACGCGTCGACGACGGCACGCTCGATCGCCTCGTAGCCGTGCTCGAGCAGGAGCGCCGCGAGGGCGGCCTCGAGCAGCGCCGCGAGCACGTTGCGGTTGCGGCACAGGTTGTCCGCCTCCGCCTCCGGTAGCCCGATCGCGCGCTCGCGGAGGAGCGCGCCGAGGCCGAGCTCGCGCGAGACGACCGCGCAGGACTGGCGCGAGACGACGTGCGACCGGATCTTCGCCAGCCGCCCCTCCGAGAAGTCGGGGAACCGCTCGAAGAGCTCGCGGGCGACCGCAAGCTCGAGCACGCTGTCGCCCAGGAACTCGAGGCGCTCGTACGAGGACGCCCGGTCCGCGGCCCAGGACGAGTGGGTGAGGACCGGGTCGAGCCGCTCGGGCGGCAGCTCGCCGATCAGGCGCTTCAGCTCGGCGATCTCGCCGGCGGGCGCCCTACTGATGCGTCGAGACGTAGTCGACAGCCTGCCCGACCGTCGTGATCTTCTGGGCGGCCTCGTCCGAGATCTTGATCCCGAACTGGTCCTCGAGCTCCATGATCAGCTCCACGAGGTCGAGCGAGTCCGCGTCCAGGTCCTCCTGGAAAGAAGCCTCTTCGCTGATCTCGCTCTCTTCCACTCCGAGCTGCTCGGTCAGGACTTCCTTGACGCGCTCGAACACTTCCTCTCGCGATGCTGCCATGTCACCTCACTTGCTCTGTCGGGGGCTTCGGGCGCGCCGACTCTACCACGCGCTCGGGCAGCCGCTGGCGAAGGCGTTCGACCACGTCGTGCTCGACCCCGCGCGCCGCGAGCCGGAGGGCGTTCGCGATCGCCGTACGCGACGAGTTCCCGTGCGCGATCACCGCCAGGCCCCGCAGCCCGAGCAGGTACGCGCCGCCGTAGGTGTCGGGATCGAGGCGGGTGCGGAGGCGCCTCGCCGCCGGCCGGATCAGCAGTCCGCCGAGCCTCGTCGACCTCCCGGCGGCGATCTCGTCGCGAAGGGCGTCGAGCAGCGTCTTGATCGTCCCCTCGAGCAGCTTCAGCGCGATGTTGCCCGTGAAGCCGTCGGTGACGACGACGTCGGCCGCACCCTCGAGCAGCTCCCTGCTCTCGACGTTTCCGCGGAAGTTGAGGTCGCTCGCCGCGAGCAGCGCGTGCGCCTCGAGCGTGAGCTGGTTCCCCTTCTCCTGCTCCTCGCCGATCGAGAGGAGCCCGACCTCGGGAGTGGCGATCTCGAGGATCTCCTCGGCGAAGACCGAGCCCATGTGCGCGAACTGGAGCAGGTGCTCGGCCCGCGCGTCGGCGTTCGCACCGGAGTCGAGCAGGACGGACGGGCCGCGCCGGGAGGGGATCGGCACGGCGATCGCGGGCCGCATCACGCCCGGCAGGCGCCGAAGCTCGAGCAGGCCGGCGGCGAGCATCGCGCCGGTGTTCCCGGCCGAGAGGACGGCGTCCGCCTTCCCGTCCGCGACTGCGCGGACGGCCGCGACGAGCGAGCTGTCGCGCTTCGCGCGCACGGCTTCCGCCGGCTTCTCGTGCATCTCGATCGTCTCGGTCGTCTCGACGAGCTCGAGCCCGCCCGTCTCCAGGCCGGCCGGGCCGAAGAGGATCGGCCGCAACGTGTCCGAGGCCGCCTCGAGCGCACCGGCGACGATCTCTCCTGGGGCGCGGTCCCCACCCATGGCGTCGACCGCGACGCGAATCAAGGCGCTACGGAGCCGCGGAGCGGAGCGGCTCGATCTCGCGCCCCTTGTACGTCTTGCACGTGGGGCACATCTGATGCGGGCGCTTCGGCTGGTGGCAGGTCGGGCACTCGTTGACCCGCGGAGCCTCGAGCTTGTGCGTGGCCCTGCGCTTGTCTCGACGCGCCTTGCTGGTTTTCTTCTTGGGGACGGCCATGAGCGACCGCGCAGTATAGCTAGACTCTGGCCGAGCCCCCGGGCTCACCTCATGCGCGTTCTCTAGATCGAAATACCGCCCCCGTCTCCCTTTCGATCGAGGAGGACCGCCCGTGCCGGGCACGCTCGCTGCGCACAACATCTCCAAGTCACACGGCGCACTCACCGTGCTGGACGGCGTCTCGCTGGCCGTCGGGGCCGGGGCGCGCGTGGGCGTCGTCGGGTCGAACGGGATCGGCAAGTCGACGCTGCTGCGCATCCTCGCCGGACTCGACGAGCCGGATTCGGGCACCGTCGTCTGCAGCGGGCTCGTCGGCTACCTGCCGCAGGAGCCGGACGCCGCCGGCGGCGAGACGCTGCTCGGCTACCTTGCCCGGCGCACCGGAGTCGCCGCCGCGGCGGACGAGCTCGACGCGCTCGCCGCCCGGCTCGGAGCCGAGCCGGAGCTCGCGGGCGCCTATGCCGACGCGCTCGACCGCTTCCTCGCACTCGGCGGCGACGACCTCCGCGCCCGCGCCGGGTCGGTCGCGGCGGAGGTGGGGCTCGCGGGGCGGCTCGACCAGCCGCTCGGGACGATGTCCGGCGGCGAGGCAGCCCGCGCCGCGCTGGCGGCAATCCTCCTCTCGCGCTTCGACGTCTTGCTGCTGGACGAGCCGACGAACAACCTCGACTTCGCTGGGATCGAGCGGCTCGAGCGCTTCGTCGACGGGATTCGCGGAGCGGTCGTCGTCGTCTCGCACGACCGCGCCTTCCTCGACCGCACCGTCCGCCGCGTGGTCGAGCTCGAGGCCGAAACGCGGCGGATGCGCGAGTACGCCGGCAGCTGGTCGGACTACGAGGCGGAGCGCCTGCGGGCGCGTGCGCAGCACGAGGCGGCGTTCGCGCGCTACCAGGAGGAGCGCGGCCGTTTCATGGGGCTCCTGCACGAGCGACGCGAGAACGCGCGTATCCACGGCAAGGGCGCGGACCAGCGCGGGACGCACGCGCTCGCCTCGAAGGTCCGCTCCGCGGAGCGGCTGCTGGAGAAGCTGGACCACGTCGACAAGCCCTGGGATCCCTGGCGGCTGCGGCTCAGCCTGAGTGCGGCGGGACGCGCCGGAGACGTCGTCGCGCGGCTCCGCGGCGCGGTCGTCGAGCGCGGCGACTTCCGCCTCGGCCCGCTCGACCTCGAGCTCGCGCACGGCGACCGCCTCGCGATCGTCGGCCCGAACGGCAGCGGCAAGACGACGCTGATCGGGGCGCTGCTCGGCACCGTTCCGCTCGCGGCCGGGACGCGGGAGCTCGGCGCCGCCGTCACCCTCGGCGAGCTCGAGCAGCGGCGGGACATGTTCGACTCGGACGCGCCGCTGCTCGAGCCGTTCTGCACCGAGTCCGGGCTCGCGCCCGAGGATGCGCGGACGCTGCTCGCGAAGTTCGCCCTCCGCGGGGACGCGGTCGTGCGGCCCGCGTCGTCGCTCTCGCCCGGGGAGCGGACACGCGCGGTGCTCGCGCTGCTGATGGCCCGCGGCGTCAACCTGCTCGTGCTCGACGAGCCGACGAACCACCTCGACCTCGAGGCGATCGAGGAGCTCGAGACGGC
>DAISLG010000096.1:0-8201 GCA_036820565.1 Gaiellaceae bacterium
GTGATGGCGAAGGCCCGGATCGGCCACTTCGTCGAGGCGCAGATCCTCGAGGCGCTCGAGGTCGACTACATCGACGAGAGCGAGGTGCTGACGCCCGCCGACGAGGCGCACCACATCGACAAGTGGAAGTTCACCGTCCCGTTCGTCTGCGGCTGCCGCAACCTCGGCGAGGCGCTGCGCAGGATCGCGGAAGGCGCCGCGATGATCAGGACCAAGGGCGAGGCCGGCACCGGCGACATCGTCAATGCCGTCACCCACATGCGCGCCGTCTTCGGCGGCATCCGCCGCCTGGCCGCGCTCGACCCGGACGAGCTCTACACCGAGGCGAAGAACCTCCAGGCGCCGTACGACCTCGTCAAGTGGGTCGCGGAGAACGGCCGCCTGCCCGTCGTGACGTTCACCGCGGGCGGGATCGCGACCCCGGCGGACGCCGCGCTCTGCATGCAGCTCGGCGCCGACGGCGTCTTCGTCGGCTCCGGCATCTTCAAGTCGGACGACCCGGCGACGCGAGCGAAGGCGATCGTCGAGGCGACCACGCACTTCCGCGACGCCGAGATCCTGGCGCGCGTGTCGCAAGGTCTCGGCGACGCGATGTCGAGTATCTCCACGGCGGGACTCCCGCCGGCCGAGCTGCTCGAGACTCGCGGCTGGTAGCGGCTCAGGCTCGGAACGCGCCGAGGTACACGAGCACCTGCACGCCCTGGGGCACGCTCGTTGCGGCGCTCGGCTGCTGCTCGACGACCTTGCCTGCCTGGGTCTTCGCCGGGACGGTGACCTTGACGTAGATCAGCTTGAACCCGGCGGCGTTCAGGGTCGAGACGGCCTGGGTCAGCGTCTGGCCCACCGTGTCCGGGATCGCCTTGGCAGGCTTGGGGCTCGGCCCGGTCGAGACGTTGATCTGCACGTGGGAGTCGCGCGGTACCGTCGACCCGGCCGGCTTGCCCTGGCCCACGACCGTTCCCTGGGGATCCTGCCCGGGCACGAAGACGATGCTCGCGCGCAGCCCCGCGGTCGCGAGTGACTGCACCGCCTGCTGCTCGTTCGTGCCGGACAGGTCGGGCACGGTCGCTGTCTTCGACGGGGTGGGTGTCGTCGACGCGGGCGCCGTCGTCGTCGCGCGGGTCGTCGTGGTCGCGGTCGAGGTGCCGGTCGAGGTGCCGGTGCCGTCGGAGACGTTGATGCGCACCTTCGAGCCGCCGGCGGCCTGGCTGCCTGCGGCCGGGCTCTGGGCGACGACCGTTCCCTTCGCCTCGCCGGAGGGAACAGTGACGCTCGCCGACGCGAGCCCCGCGCTCTTCAGCGTGGCGGCGGCGTTCGTCTCGGTCTGCCCGGTCACGTCGGGGACGGCGACGGGCTTCGCCTTCGCGACACCGAGCGTGACCGCCGAGCCCTTGGCGACCGACGAGCCGGCCGCGGGCGCCTGCGAGACGACGGTGCCGGGCGGCTTCGTCGACGCGACCTGTGTCTGCTTGGCGTCGAGACCCTGTTTCTGGAGAGCGGCGGTCGCCTCGGCGGCGGTGATCCCCTGGACGTTCGGGACTGTCACTTTGGGCGCGCCGCTGTCGACGACGATCGTGACGTCGGCGCCGCGCGCGACCTGTGTGTCGGCCTGGGGCGCCTGCGAGACGACGAGGCGGGAAGGCTTCTTCGTCGGCGTGAACCGCTCACGGGGCTTGAAGCCGGCCGAGGCGAGCGCGACGAGCGCCTTGCTCTCGGTCATGCCGACGACCTTCGGGACGGCCACCGTGGCCGGCGCCGCGGTCGTCACCGTGGTCGTGCCGTTGCCGTTGTCGCGGTGCTTCACGAACCAGACGCCCGCGATGATCCCCGCGGCGAGGAGCACGAGCGCCAGCCCGAGCAGCAACCCGACGCCGAGCCGGTTCGGCGGCGGCGGCTGGGGGCCGCCGACGACGGTTTCCGCGGTCTCGACGACCGCTTCCCGCCGGCGCGCGAAGGGCCAGCGGCCGCGTGGGGGAGGCGCGCTCACCGGCCCCTTCTACCGCCGCGCCCGATTTTCTAACCAGGCGCGCGCTTCTGATTTTTCCCCGGCCTGCGAACACGGTTCGACGGGTCGGCGGCAATGCGGGGGCGTTACCGAGTAGCGGTCACCACACCGACTCGAACGAGCCCAGCCGGAGCTCCTGGAGGTAGTAGAGCTCGGAATCGCCCGCGCGCTGCACGTACTCGTCCCGGTGCTCGGCGGCGAACGCCTCGAACGCCTCGCGCGTCTCCCAGCGGTCGATCAGGACGTAGCGGCCCGGGAACTCGGTGTCGCGCAGGAGCTCCGCGCCGACAAAGCCGCGGCCGCGGGCGAAGAACGTCGTCCACTCGCCCTCGGGGCCGTAGTGGCTCTCGAAATCCTGCGGGTCGCGCGCCTCGTAGCTGTAGACGACCGCGAACATCAGGGCCGAGGACGGCTCAACGGAGCCCGCCGCGCTCGTTGTGCGCCTTGAAGAAGTTCTCGGAGCCGGCGGTCGCCATTGCGGCCGAGGCGGAGACCTCGAGCGCGAGCGCTGCCGCGGCGACGATCTGGGCGAAGCGGTAGACCGTGCCCGGGCCGGCGCAGCCGATCGAGGCGAGCCAGTCACGGGCAAACGGGAGCGTCGTCCCGCCGCCGACCGTGCCGACCTCCAGCCCGGGGAAGCGGATCGAGACGTGGAGGCCGCCCTCGACCCGGCGGCCGGTGCCGTGCGCCATCGAGCTCGTCCCGATCATGCCGAGATCCTGCCCGGTCGCGGCGAAGACCGCTGCGACGGCGGAGGCCGGCGTGAAGGCGACGGACTGCATTCCCGACGCGACCGCCCCGTGCGTGCCCGCCCAGGCGAGCTCGGCGAGGTCGTTCGCGGTCGTGCGCAGCACGCGCCGGATCGCCTCGTCCGTGAGCAGGCACTCGGCGATCACCGTCTTCCCGTGGCCGCGGGCGAAGTACTCGTGCGACGGCTTCTTGTCGCCGCCCATGTTCGCTTCGAGGATCGCGCGTTGCGGCTTCACCGGCGCGCGCTCCATCACGTAGCCCATGTTCAGCGCGTAGCTGTTCCGCGTGATCATGTTCGGCCCGACGGCGTCGCCCGTCGTCCAGCGCCAGAGAACGTGGCACATCGGGCCGACGACGTGCGTGTCGACCTCGCGCAGGACCGCGTGGCGGGAGAGCGAGGAGTCGTCCGAGCCCGCGAGCCAGGCGCGCATCGCGTCGCCCTCGCCCTCGACGAAGCGGGCGAGCGAGATCGCCTCGGCCGCGTCGGCGCAGACGAAACAGCTCGCGCGCGTGATCCGGTCGTGGAGGACGTGCGTGCGGATCGTCCCTGCCGCCGTCGCACCGCGGATCGTCGAGACGGTCAGGCCGCCCTCGGTGTGGGCGAGCGGGACGTGGACGGTCTCCGCCGCGCGGCCGGTCTCGACCACGGCGCCGGCGTCGTCGAGCGCGTAGGCGCCGAGCTCGACCTCGATCGGCGCGACGGACACGGGGATGACGGCGACGCCGGTGAGCGCCTCCGCCGCGCCCGCCCATGCGGCGAGGTCGAGCGAGGTGACGGCTCCGTCGAGCCCGAGCGCCCGCTGGCGCGCGCGGATCGACTCGGGGTCGTTCCGCCGCGGCCACTTCATCGGGGCCACCTTATAACGTGCGCCCGTGGCCGCAACGCTGATGCTGGGGAAGCCGATCGCCGACCGCATCCGCGCGGAGGTGGCCGACGATGTGCGCTCGCTCGGCCGGGTCGGGCTGGCGACCGTGCTCGTCGGCGACGATCCGGCCTCGGAGATCTACATCAGGCACAAGCACGCGGCCGCCGAGCAGGCCGGGATCACGGCCGTCGACCGGCGGCTGCCGGCGGAGATCTCGGAGGACGAGCTCGTCGATGAGGTCGCCGCGCTCTCCGCCGACGACACGATCGACGGGCTGCTCGTGCAGCTGCCCTTGCCCGGCGGGATCGACGAGACGCGGGTCGCCCGCGCGATCGACGTGCGCAAGGACGTCGACGGCGTCCATCCCTTCAACGCCGGCCAGCTCTACCTCGGTCGCCCGAGCCTCGTGCCCGCGACCCCGCTCGGCGTGCTGGCGATGCTCGCCGAGCACCGGGTCCCCCTGGAGGGCGCCCGCGCGGTCGTCGTCGGCCGCAGCGACATCGTCGGCAAGCCGGTGGCGCACCTGCTGCTCCAGGCGAACGCGACCGTGACGATCTGCCACTCGCGCACCGACGACCTCGCGCGCCAGACGCTCGACGCGGACATCCTCGTCGCGGCTGCCGGCATCCCCGGGCTCATCACCGCGGACATGGTCAAGGCCGGCGCGGCCGTGATCGACGTCGGGATCACGCGGACGGAGGCCGGTCTCGTCGGCGACGTCGATCCCGGCGTGGGCGACGTCGCAGGGTTCCTCACGCCCGTCCCGGGCGGCGTCGGCCCGATGACGATCGCGATGCTGCTCCGGAACACGGTTCGCGCCGCGCGCTACCGCTCCGGCGCACTTGCGTTTCCGGGCATTTGACGTGCTATGTTCTCGCGGCTCAACCGTCGGTCGACGGCAGTTCGATGCAGGAGGAAGTTGTTTTGGCACAAGGCACCGTCAAGTGGTTTTCGAACGAAAAGGGCTATGGCTTCATCGAGCGCGAGGAAGGCGAGGACGTCTTCGTCCACTTCTCCGCGATCACGATGGACGGCTACAAGTCGTTGACCGAGGGTCAGCGCGTGGAGTTCGACGTCGTGCAGGGCACCAAGGGCCTGCAGGCGGCGAACGTCCAGGCGGTCTAGGACGTTCTTTCGGAACCCGTTGTGAGGGGCCCCGAAAGGGGCCCTTCGTCTTGAGAGGATGAACGCATGGAGATCACACGCGAAGAGGTGGAGCACGTCGCGCTGCTCGCGCGGCTCGAGCTGACCCCGGAGGAAGTCGACCGCTTCCGCGACCAGCTCTCGGTGATCCTCGAGGCCGTCGGCAAGGTCGCCGAGCTCGATCTCGCCGATGTGCCGCCGACCGCGCACCCGCTCGAGGTCTCGAACGCGTGGGCCGAGGACGTGCCGCGGCCGTCGCTCTCGGTCGAGGAGGCGCTCGCGAACGCGCCCGACCGCGAGGGGCCGTTCTTCAAGGTGCCGCCGGCGTGATCGACCCACTTCGACTCACTGCGGAGGAGGCGACGGCGATGCTCGCGCGCGGCGACGTCTCGAGCGCCGAGCTCTTCGCCGCGTACGCGGAGCGCGAGGACGACGTCCACGCGTACCTGCTCCGGCTCGACGAGGGGCAGGGGAACGGTGTCCCGATCGCGCTCAAGGACGTGATCGGGACGAAAGGGATCGAGACGACCGCGGGCTCGAAGATCCTCCAGGGGTACAAACCGGTCTACGACGCGACGGTCGCCGCGCGCTGCAAGGCGGCGGGGCTGCCGCTCCTCGGCAAGACGAACACCGACGAGTTCGCGATGGGGTCGTCGACCGAGAACTCGGCCTACGGGCCCTCTCGGAACCCGTGGGACCTCGAGCGTGTGCCGGGCGGGTCAGGCGGCGGCTCGGCGGCGGCGGTCGCGGGCGGGCTCGCGCCGTGGGCGCTCGGCTCGGACACGGGCGGTTCGATCAAGCAGCCGGCCGCGCTCTGCGGGATCGTCGGGCTGCGGCCGACATACGGCACCGTCTCGCGCTACGGGGTCGTCGCGCTCGCGTCCTCGCTCGACCAGGTCGGGCCGACGACGAAGACGGTCCGCGACTGTGCCCTCCTCTACGGGATCATCGCGGGCCGCGACGAGGCCGACTCGACGACCGTCGAGGTGCCGCCCGTCGAGCTGCCCGACGCCGAGAGCCTGAAGGGCCTGCGCGTCGGCGTTCCGCGCGAGATGAACGAGGCCGAGGGGATCGAGCCCGGCGTCGCTGAGGCCGTGCGCAAGGCGATCGACCTCTGCGCGGAGCTCGGCGCCGAGGTGAGCGAGTGCGAGCTCCCGCTGTCGGTCGCCTACGGGCTGCCCTGCTACTACCTCGTGATGCCGGCGGAGGCGTCGTCGAACCTCGCGCGTTACGACGGCGTCCGCTTCGGGCTCCGGACCGACGGCGGCGACTTCCGCGAGATGGTCATGCGCACCCGCCACGACGGTTTCGGCGACGAGCCGAAGCGCCGGATGATGATCGGCACCTACGCGCTCTCGGCCGGCTACTACGAGGCGTTCTACGGCAAGGCGCAGCAGGTGCGCACCGTGATCGCGCGCGAGCATGCCGCCGCGTTCGAGCGCTTCGACGTCCTCGTCAGCCCGACCTCGCCGACGGTCGCGTTCAAGCTCGGCGAGAAGGCGGAGAACCCGCTCGCGATGTACCTCTCGGATCTGCTGACGATCCCGAGCTGCATGGCCGGGCTGCCGGGCCTCTCGATCCCGTGCGGCCTCTCCGAGGGCCTGCCGGTCGGCCTCCAGCTGATCGGGCCGCAGTTCTCCGAGAACACGCTCTTCCGGGCCGGACACGCGCTCGAGCGGGCGATCGGCTTCGACGTCGTCCCGGAGCGGCTCCGCTCGCGTTCCTCGGACGTCGGTGGCGGTTCGGCGCCGGAGGCCACAGTATGAGTAATACGGGGCCGGAGAGCGCCGGGCCGCCAGCGGCGTCAGGCGGCGGCAAAGCCGGGCTTCGCCCGGCGGGAGCCGACGCCGGCGAGGGGCGCGAGAGCTGGGAGCCGGTGATCGGGCTGGAGATCCACGTCCAGCTGAAGACGGAGACGAAGATGTTCTGCCGCTGCGTGTCCGGGTTCGGCGGCGGCGAGAACGAGCAGACGTGCCCGGTCTGCCTCGGCCACCCCGGGGCGCTGCCCGTGCCGAATCGCCGCGCGATCGAGGAGACGATCAAGCTCGGTCTCGCGCTCGGCTGCGAGATCGCGCCGCGCGCCGTCTTCCACCGCAAGAACTACTTCTACCCGGACAACCCGAAGGCGTACCAGATCAGCCAGTACGACGAGCCGCTCTGCGCGAACGGGCGCTTCTCGGTGCCGGGAGAGAACGGCGACCTCGAGGTCGGGATCGTGCGCGCCCACCTGGAGGAGGACGCGGCGAAGAACGTGCACGTCGGCGAGAGCGGCCGCATCTCGCGCGCGACGGCGACCCTCGTCGACTTCAACCGCTGCGGCACGCCGCTCGTCGAGATCGTGACTGGGCCGGACATCCACTCGGCCGACGACGCGAAGCGGTTCCTCCAGCTCCTGCGCCGGACCGTCGTCGAGCTCGGCCTGTCGGACGCCGAGATGGAGAAGGGATCGATGCGCTTCGATGTCAACGTCTCGATCCGGCCGGCGGGGTCGGACGAGCTGCGGACGCGGACCGAGCTGAAGAACATGAACTCGTTCGCCTTCGCCGCGAAGGGGATCGAGCGGGAGGTCTCGCGGCAGATCGCGATCTACGAGGCGGGCGGCGAGGTCGAGCAGGAGACGCTCCACTTCGACCCGGGCCACGAGACGGCGCCGCCGCTGCGGTCGAAGGAGGAGGCGCAGGACTACCGCTACTTCCCCGAGCCCGATCTCGTCCCGATCGAGCCGCCCGCCGACCTCGTCGATCGGCTTCGCGCCGAGCTCCCGGAGCTGCCGGCCGCGCGAATCCGCCGGCTCGAGGGGAGCGTCGGCCTCTACAACGCGCAGGTGCTCGTCACCGGCGGCCTCGACGGCGCGTTCGAGGCGCTCGCCGCCGCCGGCGCGCCCGGGCGGACGGCGGCGAACTGGCTCGCCAACGACTTCGTCGCGACCGGCGAGGATCCGGCCGCGATCAACGTGGCCGAGTGGGCGAAGGTGCTCGCCGCGTGGGAGCGGATCCCGCGGCCGACCCGCGTCGAGGCGACCGCGGCGAGCGTCAGCGGCTCGCTCGACGCGGCGGCGTTCACCGACCAGGTCGCCGTCAGCGACGTCTCCGAGCTCGACCCCGTGATCGACGGAGTCCTCGCCGCGAGCGAGCCCCAGGTCGCCGCCTACCGTGGCGGCAAGGAGGGCCTGCTCGGCTTCTTCGTCGGCCAGGTGATGAAGCAGACGGGCGGCAAGGCCGATCCGAAGGTCGTCAGCGAGCGGATCCGGGAGAAGCTCGGCTCGCCCTAGGCTCCTGGCACCGGTCCACGGCCGCACCAGGACCCATCCCTAACCCCCACCCACCCACGGGGTGCTCTGAGGGTACCGCTGCACAGTCGCCGAAATGTGTCGATTCCGTGCCGAATTCGGCTAGATGGTTGATCGGAGATTGGCGCTCCCAGCGGGGATGGCTCAG
>DAISLG010000097.1:0-8113 GCA_036820565.1 Gaiellaceae bacterium
TCGTCCGAGACCGGAGAGTCGATGCGCTCCTCGGTCTGCGGATCGAGATCTGTCACTACCCCGAGCCTATCGCCTTGGAGGCGGTTGTCCTTCGGCAGCCCCGGGTATTGTCGGCCGGTGAACTCGCCTCGCCTGCGACCTCTCGGGATCGGCGAGATTCTCGACGTCGGGATCAAGATCTACTTCCGCCACGTCGGGACGTTCCTGCGGATCATCGTGTTCGTGGTCCTGCCGGCGCAGGCGGTGCAAGCCGTAGTCCTGGTCTCGGCCGGAGTGCAGCAGACCAGCTTCTCGTTCAACACCTCCTCGAACGTGACGAGCGCCAACTCGGGAACCTACGTCGCGGGGTACGTGATCGTCCTCCTGATCTCGCTGTTCTCGACGGCGATCGCGACCGGGGCGTGCTTCAAGGCCGTCGCGGACGCCTACCTCGAGGGAGCGCCCGACTGGAAGAGCTCGCTCAAATACGCGGCGCGCAGGCTGCACTCGATCCTCTGGATCAGCATCCTCGGCGGGATCCTGACCGCCCTTGGCCTGATCGGGGTGCTGGTCGGCGCGGTGTACCTTTGGGTCGGGTTCACGGTCGCGGTGCCCGTGTTGCTGACCGAAGGGCTGAAAGGGAGCAAGGCACTGCGGCGCTCGCTCCACCTGATCCGCGGGCGCTGGTGGCCGACGTTCGGTCTCGTGCTGATCGGAGGGCTCCTCGCCGGCGTGATCGGCGGGATCGTGAGCGGACTTGCCCAGGCCTTCGCGCTCACGTCCGGTGGAGACCAGTCGGTCGCGGAGATCGTCGTCCTCACCGTGTCGGGGACGATCGCGGCGATGGTGACGCTGCCGTTCAAGGCCGCGTACTCGACGGTGCTCTACTTCGACCTGCGCGTCCGCAAGGAAGCGTTCGACCTGCAGCTGCTCGCCAAGCAGCTCGGGATCGACGTTCGGGAGGGTGTGACCGGGCTCCTGCCTCCGCCTCCGGGGCCGCCGCTGGAAGGCGAGCAGCCGCCGTACTGGCCGCCGCCGCCGGGGTGGAAGCCGAGCGGAGTCGCTCCGCCCGCGACGCCCACCATCGCGGAGCCGCCGGCAGCGGGGGACGCGCCGCCGTACTGGCCGCCGCCGCCAGGCTGGAAGCCCGGCGGCACGCCCGAGTGAGGCGGCTCTGCCTCGTCGCGGCGCTGGCGCTCGCGCTCCCCGGCGGCGCGTCGGCATCCGATGCGACGTCCGCTCAGGTGCGGGCGTTGGCGGCGCGCGCCTTGCAGGATCCAGCGGTCCTCGCCGAGCTGAGGCGGGTCGATCGCGTCGACGGCGTCCGGGTAAATCTCGGTCGCGCGCTCCAGGGCCGCTCCGGCCGCTCGCTCGACGCCCGGCTGCGAGTGCTCGCCGCCGGTCCCGCGCCGGCCCCCGGATCGGTCGGTCCAGCGCGCGACGAAGCCCGTTCGATCCTGGCCGAGCGTCGCTACCGCGGCAGCTCGGTTCCGCGCCCGCTGCACGGCGTCCTGCACTGGCTCGGGCAAAAGTTCTCGTTCGTCGGGCGCGCTTTTCACTGGCTTGGCGACCGGATCCCGGGCGGCGACAACACGCTCTGGACGATGCTCGCCGCTCTGCTCGTCGGCGGAGCCGCCGGCGTCGCCTTCTTGCTCGCACGGCGTCGCGCGATCGGGCAGCTTGCCGGAGCGGAAGCGAGTCGTGCGGAGCGGGGGGCCGACCCGCGCGAGCTCGAGCGTCTCGCGGCCGAGGCCGAGCGCCGCGGGGACCTCGAGACGGCGGTCAGGCTCCGGTTTCGAGCCGGGCTGCTGCGGCTGGCGCGCGCCCGCGCTATCCCGCCCCGCGACTCGATCACGACGCGCGAGGTGCGGCGGACGCTGCGGCTGCCGGAGTTCGACGCCCTGGCGGCGGACTTCGACGAGATCGTCTACGGCCGCCGCGATCCGCGGGAGCGCGACGTCGAGGCGGCCCGGCGCGACTGGCCGCGCGTGCTTGCGAAGGCGGGATCGCGATGACCCGCCGTTGGAAGATCGGCATCGCCCTCGTCGTCGGCGTGATCGCCTTCGACCTTGCATTGAAGGCGCTCGAGAACTTCACGGGCGGGACCCCGGGTGGGCCGACGTCCTCGTCGTACGCGACGGCCCCCGGCGGACTGCGCGCCTACGCGGAGCTGCTCGCGCGCGAGCATCATCCGATCTCGCGTCTGCGCACCTACCCGCATGAGGCGGTGCTTGATCCGGCCGGGACGGTCGTGGTGCTCGACCCGCCGCTCGTCACGGGGCTCGATGCTGTCGCTCTCCGGCGCTTCGTCGAAGCCGGCGGGCGGCTGATCGCCGGCGGCAGCGGCTCCGGCTGGCTGCGGGGGGCGATCCTCGCACCGGCGCCCACGCGGGATCCGCTGAGACAGATCACGATCGCGCTGCCCATCGCGCCCGCGCCCGAGCTCGCGGGGGTTACGCGCGTCCGGGCCGGGGGCTCAGGCGGTTGGTCGAGCGCCGGAGCCGCGCTGCCGCTGCTCGGGGGGGATCGCGCCGCGCTCGTCGACGTCGCCACGGTCGGGCGGGGGCGCGTGCTCCTCCTTGCCGACCCGACTCCGTTGCAGAACGGCCTGCTCGGCGCCGCGGACAATGCACGGCTCGGCCTCAACCTTGCCGGCGCGAGCGGGCGCCCGGTCGCGTTTCTCGAGGCCTACCACGGCTACGGCAAGGCGAGCGGCCTGCGGGCGATCCCGTTTCGCTGGAAGCTGCTCCTCGCCGGCCTCATCCTCGCGACGCTGACGTACATGGTTGCGCGCGGGCGGCGGCTCGGGCCTCCCGAGCTGGAGGAGCGCGAGCTGGCCCCGCCGCGGCGCGTCTATGTCGAATCGCTCGCGGGAGTCCTGGGCAAGGCGCGCCGGCCCCGCGAGGCGCTCGCGCCGCTGCAGCGTCACGTTCGCAACGCGGTCGCGCAACGGGCAGGTTTGCGTCCCGACGCCGACGAGGAGACGATGCGCGCGGCAGCCGCAAGGCTCGGGCTGCCCGACGCGGAGATCGACGCGGTGCTCGGGGGCGCCGGGACCGATGTACAGGTGATGGCAGCCGGCCGCGCGCTCGCGCGGCTCGAAGGCGAAAGGAGCAGGACGCGGGCGTGAACGAACTACGGGATCGGATCGCACGGGAGGTCGGCAAGGTCGCGGTGGGCCAGGAGGAAACCGTCGAGCGGCTCCTCGCCGCGCTACTCGTCGGAGGACACGTGCTGCTCGAAGGGGTGCCCGGCGTCGCGAAGACGTTGCTCGCGAACGCGGTCTCTCGCGCGCTCGGACTCGACTTCCGGCGCGCCCAGTTCACGCCGGACATGCTCCCGTCGGACCTCACCGGGACGATGACCCTCCGGGGCGGCGAGCTCACCTTTCGGCCTGGGCCCGTCTTCACCAGCGTGCTACTCGCCGACGAGATCAACCGCACGCCCCCGAAGACACAGGCGGCGCTGCTCGAGGCAATGGAGGAGCGGCAGGTGACGATCGAGGGCGAGTCGCGGCCGCTGCCGTCGCCGTTCATCGTGATCGCGACCCAGAACCCGATCGAATACGAGGGCACCTACCCGCTTCCCGAGGCGCAGCTCGACCGGTTCCTCTTCAAGCTCGAGCTGGGGTATCCGGACGAGGAGACGGAGAAGAAGATCCTCGGCCTGCGTCATCGCGGCGTGCGTCCGGCCACCCTCGAGGACGTGCAGCCGGTGGTGCAGGCCGACGAGCTCCAGGCGGCGCAGCGCGACGTCGACGGGACCGGCGTCTCCGACGAGGTGCTCGCCTACGTTTCGTCGATCGTGCGCAAGACGCGCGAGCTGCCTAGCGTGGAGCTCGGCGCGAGCCCGCGCGCGGGGGTGCACCTGCTCGCGGCCGCGAAGGCGCTCGCCCGGCTCGACGAGCGCGGCTTCGTGACCCCCGACGATGTCGCCGCGGCTGCTCCCGACGTGCTCCGGCACCGGCTCATCCTGCGGCCCGAGGCGGAGCTCGAGCGCTATCGCCCGGACGACGCGGTGCAGGCCGCGCTGCAGGCCGTGCCCATCCCCCGATGAGCCCGACGCCGCGCGCGGCGCTCCTCGTCGCCGCGCTCGCGGTCGCGGCGCTCACGCTGCCGGTCGTCGTGATCGCAGGAGCGGCGCTCGCGCTGGCCGCCGCGGTCCTGGTCGACGCGCTGTACGCGCGGAAGGCGCCGCACGTGACGCGTGAGGCGCCCGAGGTGCTCGCCCGCGGCGTTGCGGCTCCGTTCCGGATCTCGCTGATCGAGCCGCGCGCGGGCTCGATCCGGATCCGCCAGCCACTTCCTCCGGATCTCAGGCTTGAGCCGACGGCCGAGGCGGTCGGCGAGCTGCGTGCGCGGCTCGTCGCGCGCCGTCGCGGCCGGCACGAGCTGCCTGCGCCCGCGACTCGATCGACCGGTCCGCTCGGGCTCGGCGCCTGGCGGCACCGGCCCGGGACCGCGGCGGAGGTGCTCGTCTATCCAGACCTGCCTGCCGCGAGGCGCCTCGCGGCGGACGTCCGTCGGGGACGGTTCCGCGACGACGGGTTGCGCCGCCTCGGTCCGCTCGGGCTCGGAACGGAGTTCGAGTCGGTGCGCGACTACTCGCCCGACGACGACGTGCGCCAGGTGAACTGGCGAGCCACGGCACGCCTCGGGCGGCCGATGAGCAACCAGTACCGCGTCGAGCGAGACCGGGACGTGATCTGCGTCGTCGACTGCGGTCGCCTGATGGCCGCGCCGTTCGCCGACCGAACCCGGCTGGATTCCGCCCTCGACGCGGCGGTTGCGGTGGCGGCGGTCGCGGACGTGCTCGGCGACCGCTGCGGGGGGATCGCCTTCGACGCGGAGGTGCGCCTCGCGCTGCCGCCCCGTCGCGCCGGCGCGATCGACCTCGTCCATGCCTTCTACGACCTCGAGCCGAGGCCGCTGGAGAGCGACTACGAGCTCGCGTTCCAGCGCGTCGGCGACGCCAAGCGGGCGCTCGTGCTCGTCTTCACCGATCTGCTGGAAGAGTCGGCGGCGCGGCCGCTTGTGGACGCTCTGCCGGTTCTGGCGAGGCGGCACGCAGTGGCGGTCGCGAGCGCGGCCGACACCGACCTCGAGTCGATGATCCGCACATCGCCGTCGCGTACCGGCGACGTGTACCGCGCGGCGGTCGCGCTCGACGTCCTCGCAGCGCGGGAGCGCGTTGCCGCACAGCTGAGGAGAGCAGGCGCGGTGGTGATCGAGGCAGATCCGCAGCAGCTCGGCGCAGCGTGCGTCAGGGCGTATCTGCGGGCAAAGTCCGTCGCTCGCTTCTAGGAACGATCCAACCGCGCCAGACGACGAGTCCCCAGTACATCGCTCCGGCGATCAGGCCGACGGCGATCACGACGCCCACGCCTGACTCCGCGAGCCGTGCGCGGTTGCCTTCGATGAGCCCGGCGAGGATGAGCCAGGGCGCTGTCCCCAGCGCGATCTGGACGGCGTTGCGCGCCTCCAGGACCGCCGACGCGGTCCGCGTTAACCGCCCCGGATCGACGAGCGCCCACCCGAGCCGCAGCCCGGCCGCGCCGGCGACGAGGATGCAGGACAGCTCCAGCACCCCGTGCGCGGTGACGAGGTCGATGAAGCCGACGGTGTTTCCGGAGCCGCTCATCAGCCCGCCGATCACGCCGAGCAGCACGCCGTTGTAGATCAGGGCGAGCCCTGTCAGGAGCCCGAACGTGATCCCGCCCGCGAAGGCCACGAGCGTCACCTTGATGTTGTTGGTGAAGACCTCGGACGTGAAGGCGGCCTGTTGGCCCGGAGACATGCTCGTCCACGGATGGCCGGGCTCCGTGGCCGGCCGAAACTGCTCTGGCACGAGCGTCGCGGCCGCGCCCGGATCTTGCCGCGCCCAGAGCGCGCCGAGCACGGCCGGCCCGAAGAGGAGAACGGCCGCCGCGAGGAGCGCGTACGGCTTCTCCGCGACGAGTCGCCAGTAGTCGCGCGCCAGGAAACGGACGAGCGACCCGCGGCGATCGGGCGCGTCGTAGACGAGATGGCGCGCGCGGCCGACGAGCTCATCCAGCCGCGTCACGAGCGGGTCTCCGGCGAAGCTCCGCCGCGCGAGCGCAAGGTCGGCGGCTGCCGATCGGTACAGCGCGCCGAGCCGGCGGACGCCGTCCGGACCGAGCCGCTCAGGCCTGCGCCGCGCCTCTCGCGTGAGCTCGTCGAGCTCGTGCCACGCGGCGCGGCGATCGGCCACGAAACGGTCTAACTTCACGGTGTGGAGTACGAGGACGTCATGACCATCCCGACGCCGGAGGGTGTCGACCTGATGCTGACGCTAGCAGGCGTCGGGTCGCGCTTCGCGTCGGCAATCGTCGACTACCTGATCCAGGCGGCTCTGCTCGTGGCGTTGGCGCTGCTCCTGTTCGGCGGGGTCTCGCTCAGCGGCGGCGACTCCGGCGCGGGCCTGCTGGTCGCCGTGTACTTCATCGCGAGCTTCCTCGTCTTCGTGGGCTACGACATCACCTTCGAGGTGCTCAATTCCGGACAGACACCGGGGAAGCGAATGAACGGCCTGCGAGTCGTGCGGACAGAGGGCCAGCCCGTCAACTTCATCAGCAGCGCGATCCGCAACGTGCTCCGTATCATCGACTGGCTGCCGTTCTCGTATGCGGCCGGCGCGCTCTCGATCCTCATCACGTCGCGCAACCAGCGCTTCGGAGACCTTGCGGCCGGCACGATCGTCGTGCGCGCCCGCAAGCCGGCACCGACCCCCGTCGTCGCCGCGACACCGCAGGCCGCCGAGGTCCCGGCGGAGCTCGCAGGCTGGGACACGACCGCGATCACGGCCGAAGAGCTCGCCGCCGTCCGGAGCTTCCTGGAGCGGCGCCAAGGGCTCGAGCTGGGGGCGCGGAACGCGCTCGCGGCGACGCTCGCCTCCGGCCTGCGCGGGAAGGTGGCCGGCGTCCCTCCCGAGTACAGCGGCGAGCGATTCCTCGAAGCGTTGGCCGCGGCGAAAGGCGCGCGTACCTACTAGGAGCAGTAGCTTCCGACCCGTTGCCCGTTTAGGCTCCCGGGCCGTGCAGGCACGCGTGCTCGCGCTCGACCCGGCCGGCCTTCGGACCGCGGGCCTGGCGATGCTCGGACTCGGAGTCGTACTGCCTTTGCTCCCGGGGAACCCCGGCGTGCCGTGCCCGCTGCGCACGCTCACGGGAGTGCCTTGTCCGATGTGCGGGATGTCCACGAGCGTGGAGGCTGTGCTGCGGCTCGACCTCCACGGCGCTCTGGCCGCCAACCCGGCCGGGCTGCTTGCCGTGGCGGTCGCGCTCGCGCTGCTCGTCATCCGCCCACGCCACCTGCGCGTGCCGCTCTACGTCGTTCCACTCGCCCTCGCCGCGATGTGGCTGTTCGAGCTGCATCGCTTCTCGTACCTCTAGGAAAGGATCGGTCCCATGGAAAGCAGTCCAGTGACCCCACCCGCAAGCGCTACCGGCCCGAGCGGCCCACGCGCTTCGTTCGGGCAGCGCCTCGGCGCATATCTGATCGACGTGATCCTGATCGGGATCGTCATCGGGATTCTCACGGTGATCTTGAAGACGCCGGGCTACTTCATCGGCATCGCGATCGGCCTGGCCTACTTCATCTACTTCGAGGGCAGTCCGTCGGGGCAGACACTCGGGAAGCAGGCGCTCGGCATTCGGGTGATCGACTACTCGACGGGCGGACCGCTCGGCTACGGCAAGTCGTTCCTGCGCTACGTCGGACGGATCGCCTCAGGCGCGATCTGCGCCCTCGGCTATCTCTGGATGCTCTGGGACAAGGAGAAGCAGACCTGGCACGACAAGATCGCCGGAACGGTCGTCGTGCCGGTCTCCGCTTACCCCGTCAAGTGAGCTAGGCCACGTCGGCGGCCCAGTCGCCGTACAGCGACAGGTACAGGCCGGCTAGGGCGAGCAACTCGTCGTGCGTCCCCTGCTCGACGATTTGCCCGTGCTCGAGCACGACGATCAGGTCCGCGTCGCGGATCGTCGAGAGGCGGTGCGCGATGATGAACGCGGTCCGGTCGCGGAGCAGGACGCGCAGCGCCTCCACGATCTTCCTTTCCGTCCCGATGTCGACCGACGAGGTCGCCTCGTCGAGGATGAGGACGCGCGGGTCGG
>DAISLG010000098.1:0-8106 GCA_036820565.1 Gaiellaceae bacterium
ACCGTGTCACCCTCGATCCCGTCGGGATCGAGATCGAGTGCGGCGAGGACGAGACGGTTCTCGACGCCGCCTTCCGTCAGGGCTATAACCTCGTCCACGGCTGTCGCGAGGGCCAGTGCGCGGCCTGCAAGAGCTTCCTCCTCGAGGGAGACGTCTACCTCGAGCGCTACTCGAGCTTCGCCCTGTCCGAGAGCGAGGAGGCGCAGGGGTACACGCTGCTCTGTCGCGCGATGCCCGAGACCGACCTCGCCGTCGAGCTCCTCCACTTCGATCCCGAGGGGATCGCGCTCGCGAACCCGATCCGGGACGGAATCGGGCGCGTGGAGGCGATCGAGCCGCTCACCCACGACGTCAGCCGGCTCGTGCTCGCGATCGAGCAGCCGGAGGACTTCGCCTTCCTGCCGGGCGAGTACGCGGATCTCTGGATCCCGGGAACGGAGGCGAAGCGGTCGTACTCAATGGCAAACCTGCCGGGCGAGGGCGCGCTCGAGTTCATGGTCAAGCGCTACCCGGGCGGGCGTTTCTCGTCGCTGCTCGAGGGCTCGCTGCGGCCCGGCGACCGGCTCCGGTTCACCGGCCCGTGGGGGTCGTGCTACCTGCGCGAGGCCGCGCCGGAGCGGCCGGTCGTCCTCGTCGGCGGCGGCTCGGGGATGGCGCCGGTGCTCGGGCTGCTGCGCGAGCTTGTCCGTGTGCGCTCCCCGCGCCCGGTCCGCTTCCTGTACGGGGCGCGGGCGGCCCGCGACCTCTTCCACCTCGACGTGCTGGAGGGGCTCGGGCGGCAGCTCGGCGACTTCGTCCTCACGCCGGTGCTCTCCGAGCCCGGCCCGGACGACGACTGGAACGGCGCCGTCGGCTTCGTACACGAGGAGGTCGAGCGCGCCCTCGCCGCGGGGCTCGCGGAGCCCGACGCGTACCTGGCCGGGCCGCCGCCGATGGTGGACGCTCTCCTCGACGTACTCGAGCGCGCGGGCGTGCCCGGCGAGCGGACCTTCTTCGACAAGTTCACCACGGCCGCCGAGACGGCGGAGGAGGAGACACGGTGAGCGAGCGCGGCGCGGCCCCTTCCGGCCGGCGCGACCCGGACGATGTCTACCGCAGCTTCCAGTGGTTCACCCCGCGTCGCCGGCGCGCGACGGTCTACGAGGACGTCACGATCGACACGCAGCCGTCCGTCGCCCGTCACATGGATCGCGGCTGGCCGCTCCACTTCGAGGACGGGCGCCCGCTCTGGGACAGCGCCTCGACCGCGCTCCGCTGCACGGACTGGCATGAGTTCCGCGACCCGCGCGAGCAGTGGGAGCGGCCCTTCTACCAGAAGTCTGCCCAGTACGAACGCGGGATCGAGGACGCGGTGCGTTCCGGCCGGGAGGACAGGCTCTTCGAGGACTTCACGAAGGAGTGGATCGACTTCCTGCGCGCCCATCTCCAGGTGCCGGCGTTCGTCGAGTACGGCCTCTGGCTGCCTACGGCGTCCGCGCAGCGCGAATGCCTCTCCGACACGATCGCCCACTGCGTCGGTCTCGAGGCGGCCACGAAGCAGCGCCAGGCGCAGGCGCTCGCGCTCTACGGGATGGATCTCGAGGAGCAGTTCGGCGACTTCGCGATCGAGCAGGCGCGGGAGACCTTCCTGCGCGACCCGAGCTGGCAGCCGGTGCGGGACTACCTCGAGCGGCTGCTGACGGTCGACGACTGGGGCGAGGTGATCGTCGCCGCGAACGTGTGCTTCGAGCCGCTCGTCGGGATCGCCCTGCGCCGCGAATTGCTGCTGCGCTCAGCGGCCCAGAACGGCGACCTTGTCACACCCGAGGTCGTGCGCCCGGCGCAGCTCGAGTGGGACTGGGTTCGCGACTGGACGGGCGAGCTCCTTCGTTTCGTGATCCTCGGCGAGGAGTACGGCTCCTCGAACCGGACGATCGTAAAGGGCTGGATCGCGGACTGGCTGCCGAGGGCTCGTGCCGCGCTCGCCGCGCTCGAGCCGGTATTCGCGGCGCTGCCGTCGGGAGACGACTTCGGGACAACGCTCGGGCGCGTCGAGCGGGATCTCGAGTCGCTGCTCGAGGAGTCGGGCGTCGGCGGTCTGGCGGAGGCGGTGTCGTGACGAGCGAGTTCGAGTGGGTCGGCGTTGTGATGGCAAAGAGCCCCGAGGGAGACGCCGTCGCGCAGGTGCTCGGACGGCTGGACGGGGTCGAGGTCAAGGAGAACCCGACCTTCTGGGACATCCGCGCGAAGCACCGGATGTCGATCAGCTACGACGACGTGAGCGAGGAGCTCGGCGCCCCGATCGACGGATACCGGCTTCAGGTCGAGATGAGCACGCACTACGGGCGGATGGTCCACACCGACGACGCCCTCTTGTTGTTCGCGGACTTCACGGAAGCGATGGAGAGCGTTCAGTAGCGCCTACCTCGAGAAGAAGGAGAAACCGATGCGCAGAATCGCCACCTTCGTCCTGCTCGCGATCGGCCTCGCGCTGATCGTGGCGCCGCTCGCCTGGTCGATGTTCGGCCGTACGAGCGACGGAACCAGGCTCGTCGACGACCTACGCCCGATCATGCAGCCCGCCGAGGTCGAGCAGACCACGCGGAACTTCAAGCTCTTCGAGGGACTCGCGGCCGACCTCGGCCCGGTGGTCACGCCCGAGAACGCGAAGACGTTCCGCGGCTACGAGCAGGCGCTCGCCGCCATGCAGGCGGAAACGCCGAAGCTCGTACCCGGCCTCGCGCGCGCGCTCGGGACCACGCCGGCGCAGACACAGGCTCTGCTTGCGACGCAGTACCCGGCCATCCTGGGCGGACTGCAGGCGTTGCCCAAGCTGCAGCGCGATCTCGGCGGCGTCGTCGCCGTGCTCGAAAAGGACGCGCAGCCGTTCTCAACCCAAGGCCGCCCGGCGCTGACGCAGCTCGGCACCTTGGTCGCGGCGGTGCAGCGGAACCCTCACAACTACGCGTCGGTCGACGCGCTTCCGCGGCTAAGCCTCTTCCCGTGGTTCCTGCTTGTCCCGGGAATCCTGATCGTCCTTCTATCGGGCTTCCTGCTCGCGACGGAGGGGCGCGCGGCAGTCATCTCATCGAGCGCAGTCCCGGCGGCCCCATAGCAGCCGGGGCGGCTCGACAGAGGGAGGTGATGCCGTGAGGGGCCTCGTCATGGACTACGAGCTGAACGTTCCCGCGATCCTGCGACGGGCGGAGCAGTTGTTTCCGCGGCGGGAGATCGTCACCCGGCTGCCCGGCAAGAGCTTCCACCGCTACACGTACGCCGACTTCGCCGGCCGGGCGAGACAACTCGCCTCGGCGTTCCGAAAGCTCGGGCTCAAGGAACAAGGACGGCGACCGCGTCGCAACGCTCTGCTGGAACCACTCCCAGCACCTGGAGGTCTACTTCGCGGCGCCGCTCTCGGGCAACGTTAGCGCGTCGCGAGCTTCCGAGCCTGGAGCTCGGGGCTGATCCGGACGACCTTCCACGCGAGGCCGATGCTCTCGAGACCGCGGATGACCCAGCCGGAGACGTCGACCTCCCAGGTCTTGAGGCCGTGGAAGGCCGAGCTCGGAAACGCGTGGTGGTTGTGATGCCACGCTTCGCCGAGCGAGAAGGGTGCGAGCCACCAGACGTTCCGCGACTCGTCGGTCACCTGGAAGCGGCGGCGGCCGATGAAGTGGCAGATCGAGTTGACCGAGAAGGTGATGTGGTGCAGCGCGAAGATCCGGATCAGGCCGCCCCAGAACATCGTCTGGAGGCCGCCGCCGACGCGGCCGGTCAGGGCCCAGCCGGCGAGGAACGGCAGGACGAGCGAGAGGCCGACGATCCAGAAGAACCAGCGGGAGATCCGGTGCATGGCCGGCTCCGTCAGCAGGTCCTTGGCGTACTTCTCCTGGTCGGCGCGGTTCTCGCCGGAGAAGAGCCAGCCGACGTGGGCGTGGTAGAGACCCCTGATCGCGCCGAGCACACCGGAGCCACGGCCCACGTGCGGTGAGTGCGGATCGCCCTCCTCGTCGGAGAAGTTGTGGTGCTTGCGGTGGTCCGCGACCCACGCGATCACCGGTCCCTGCATCGCCATCGAGCCGAGCACCGCGAGCGCGTACCGGACCGGGCGGTAGGTCTGGTAGGCACGGTGGGTCAGCAGCCGGTGGAAGCCGATCGAGATCCCGAGGCACGTGAGGAAGTAGGCGACGGCGAGCGTCGCCAGGTCGACGCCGTTCACGTAGCGGCCCCACAGCAGGTAGATCGAGGCGACGAACGCGACGACGGGGATCCCGACCCCGAGGATGTTGGCGATCTTGTTCGCGCGGCTCACGGTGCCAAGAGTAGCCGACCTGCCCGTCGACGGGGTTCAGCGGAACCAGCGGCGGCGCTGCGGCTGGGACGGCGCCTCGCCGAGGCCGTGTGCGGCCGCGAGGAAGTCCTCGGAGGCGAGGCACATGAGCTCGTCCGCGTCGAGGCTCTCGAGCGACCGGCCCGCGACGCGCGCGAGGCGCAGCGCCTGGGCGTTCAGCGACTGCTCGAAGATCGTGCGCGCGTAACGGGCGTTGCCGAAGCCCTCCCCGCGCTGCGCGCCGCCGAAGATCCCCGCGAGCGTCTCCTCAGCGCCCTCGCCGAGCCGGTACTCGTGCTCGCGCACGAACTTCCCGGTGATCTCGAGCAGCTCCGCGGTCGAGTGGTCCGGGAAGGAGATCTCGCGCGAGAAGCGCGACCGCAGCCCCGGGTTCGACTCGAGGAAGCGGTGCATCGGGCGAGGGTAGCCGGCGACGATCACGACCAGGCGGTGCCGGTAGTCCTCCATCCGCTTGAGGATCGTCTCGACCGCCTCGGGCCCGAAGTCCATTCGCTCGAACTCGGGTGCGAGCGAGTACGCCTCGTCGATGAAGAGGACGCCGTCGAGCGCCCTGCGGATCACGCGCTCGGTCTTGATCGCCGTCATGCCGACGTACTGGCCGACGAGCCCCGCCCGGTCGACCTCGACGAGATGTCCCTTCCGGAGCAGGCCCATCGAGCGGTACATCTCGGCGAGCAGGCGCGCGATCGTCGTCTTGCCGGTGCCCGGGTTGCCCAGGAAGACCAGGTGCTGGCTGGTCGCGACCTCCGGCAGGCCGTGCTCCTTGCGGCGCGCCTGCACCTGGAGGAAGGCGACGAGCGCACGTACCTGCTCCTTGACGGTCTCGAGCCCGACGAGCTCGTCGAGCTCCGCCTGGAGCTCGGCCATCGAGCGCGCCGGCTCGGGCTTGCGCATCGAGTCGAACTGGCCGGAGAGCTCCTCGCCGACCGTCTGGCGGAGCTGCTCCGTGAGGGCCTTGAGCTGTTCGAGCGGGTTGATCGGCACGGCGCCTAGCTTGCCCGAACGTGCTCGCGGCCAACCTCGGCGGGCGAGGTGCAGCCGAGCAGGGCGAGCGCGAGCTCCGTCTCCGCGCGCAGCAGCTCGAGCACGTGGCGCACGCCCTGCTCGCCGCCGACCGCGAGCCCCCAGAGGACGGGGCGGCCGGCGAGCACGGCCTTCGCGCCGAGCGCCAGCGCCTTGACGACGTCGGTCCCGCGGCGGATGCCGCCGTCGACGTAGACCTCGACGCGCCCGGCGACGGCGTCGACGACCTCGGGCAGGATGTCGAGCGACGCCGGGACGCCGTCGAGCTGGCGGCCGCCGTGGTTCGAGACGATGATCGCGGCCGCGCCGTGCTCGATCGCGAGCACCGCGTCCTCGGCGGTGTGGATCCCCTTCACGATCACCGGCAGCCCGGCCTCCGCCGCCAGCCGCTCGGCGTCTCGCCATGTGATCGAGGGGGTCATCAGCGCGAAGCACTCGGCCGGGGTCATGTTCCCGCGGCCGAAGGTCGCGACCGGGTAGTCGTGCGAGATCGTGAAGCCGGTGCGCAGGTCGCGCTCGCGCCGCCCCGAGAACGGCGCGTCGACCGTCAGCACGAGCGCGCTGAAGCCGGCGTTGCGCGCGCCCTCGACGAGGCTGCGCGTCTGGCCCTCGTCCCGGAAGACGTAGAGCTGGAACCAGCGCTGCCCGCCCGCCTCCGCGACCTGGGCCTGCGTCGAGGTCGCGAGCGTCGACATGCACATGATCGTTCCGGCGGCCGCGGCGGCCCGGGCGGTCCCGACCTCGCCGTCGGGGTGGGCCATCCGCTGGTACGCCGTCGGCGCGACGAGCAGGGGCATCGAGACCTCGTGCCCGAGCACGGTCGTCGCCGTCGAGACGCGGGCCACGTCGACGAGCACGCGGCGCCGGAGCTGCCAGCGCCCGTACGCCGCGACGTTGTCCCGCAACGTCACCTCATCGCCCGATCCGCCCGCGAAGTAGCCGAAGGCGCCCGGCTCGAGGCGCTCCTCGGCGAGCCGTTCGTAATCCCAGACGTTGAGAGGATCGGTCATCGGCGCTAGGGTCGAAGTATGGCCTCCGACGAGATCAGGCTGGAGCGAAGCGACCCGGCCGCCGTCTTCGTCGAGCTGCACGGCAAGCACGACGCGTACACCGCCGAGGAGATCCGCAACGTCTTCTATGCACTGCTGGCGGAGCACGCCTCGATCGTCGTCGACCTTTCCGGCACCGAGTTCATCGACTCGACGGTGATCGGCGCCCTGCTCGGCGGCCGGCAGGCGGCGAGGGAGTGCGGCGTCGGCTTCGCGGTGCTGCTCGGGGAGACGGCCGATTCCGAGGTCCGGCGGGCGCTCGAGGTGACCGGCCTGATGACCGTCTTCTGGATCGCGACGACCCGCGAGGGCGCCCTCGACGCGGTACAGCGCAGTGCGCAGCCTGTCTGACCGCTAGGTTTCGCGCCGGATGAAGTCTCTCCTCGACCCCGAGAGCATCGGCCGGTACGCGGACTGCATCGTCAAGGGTTGCCTCTCGCTCGGCGACGGCCACGACCTGATTCTCACGTGCCAGCCCGCCCACCGCGAGCTCGCCGTCGCGATCGTCGAGGCGGCCTACCGCGCCGGCGCGCGCTCGGTCGAGACCGTCCTGATGGATCCGTACCTCCGCGCCGCACGCGTCCGCTCGGCGCCCGACGCGGTGCTCGGCTACGTGACGCCCTGGCAGGCGGCGCGGTTCCGCTCGCAGATCAAGCCCGAGACGGCGACGTGCCTGATCTCGGGCGAGAGCCTCCCCGGCGCGCTCGACGGCCTGCCCGTCGAGAGGCTCGTCGCCGACGCGACGCGGCCTCTCGAGCGGCTGAAGGACGTCCTCCGCGAGGCGCGGAAGGGCAAGCGCCGCTGGACGATCGCCGCCTGGCCGAGCGAGGGCTGGGCCTCGCAGGTCTACCCGAAGCTCGATCCGCTCAGGGCACAACGCAAGCTCGCACGCGACCTGCTCAGCTTCTCGCGCCTCGGCCCGGACGACCCACCTGGGATCAAGGGCTGGACGCAGCACCTGACGAGGCTCGACCGGCGCGCACAGAAGATGACGAAGCTCGCGCTCCAGCGAATCGAGCTGCGCGGTCCGGGGACCGAGCTCGACATGCGCCTCGCGCCGGGCACAGTGATCCTCGGCGGCAGCGAGGTGAACGCGTACGGCTTCCGCACGGGGCCGAACATCCCGACGGAGGAGGTGTTCACGAGCCCGGAGGCCGCCGCCACCGAGGGGACGTTCCGCTGCTCGCGGCCGCTCGCGTTCCAGGGCCGGGTGATCGAGGGGATCACGGGCGAGTTCCGCGGGGGCCGGCTGAAGCGGATCGACGCGTCGAAGCCCAAGGATCGGGACTTCCTCGCCGGCTACCTCGGCTCGATCAAGAACGCCGACCGGCTCGGCGAGGTCGCGTTCGTCGACAGCTCGTCGCGCATCGGGCAGTCGAAGAAAGTCTTCTTCAACACGCTGCTGGACGAGAACGCGGCATCCCACATCGCCTTCGGCTCGAGTTTCCCGAAGACGAGGGCGGCCGACCCTTCGGCGAGAGGCGACCGCGGGCTGAACCGGTCGCAGACCCACCTCGACGTGATGATCGGCACGGACGACATGGAGATCACCGGGATCGACGCGAAGGGCAAGCGAATCCCTTTGATCGCCGACGGCGTCTGGCAGATCTAGCTCGGCCCCCTCACCGACGTGTCTTCTCCGGCCATGGCCGGGGTCTGGAGCCTGTCTCAGATTGAGCAGGGTCCGGCGGTGGGGCGTCGAAG
>DAISLG010000099.1:0-8099 GCA_036820565.1 Gaiellaceae bacterium
GCGCTCTTCCTGCCGCACTACCTCGCCGGGGCGCTCCGGATCGACGCGCTCGACCGCAACCCGGGCGACGTGATCGTCGCGATCTGCGTGATCGTGGCCGTCGGCGCGATCCGGCTCGTCCGCCGCTCGGCGCTCTATCGCATCGGGATCGTCGTCGCGGTGCTCGACCTCGTCACGCAGCTGCTGCTCGTCGTGCTCGGCTTCGCGCTCGTCTTCTCGACGGACACGTTCACGAACGACCTCTCGCTCGGCTCGGCGCCCTCGCTGCACAACCTCGCGTTCGCGCTGCCGCTCGCGATGCTCGCCTACACGGGCCTCGAGACGGTCGCGAACCTCTCCGAGGAGACGCGCCGGCCCGGGATCGACCTGCCGCGGAGCCTGTTCGCCGCGATCGGCGTCGTCGTCACCGTCTACATCGCGATCGCGGTCGTCGGCCTCTCCGCGTTCCCCGCCGAGCACGGCCACACCGAACTAGGCTCGCGCTGGCTGCGTTCGCCGCTGATGGGGATCGTCACCGACATCGGGCGCGAGCTGCCCTGGTGGGTCGCCGACGTGCTCCGCGTCTATGTCGGGCTGACCGGCGCGCTGATCCTGCTCGCGGCGCTGACCACCTCCGTGTCGGGCTTCTCGCGGCTCGCCTACTCGCTCGGCGAGCACGGCCAGCTGCCCGCGCGGTTCGGCCGCCTCAACCGGAGGACGCTCGTCTCGCCCGAGGCGATCCTCTCCGCGATGGTGATCTCGATCGTGCTGATCGTCTCGACCTCCTTCGTCAAGCGCGACATCTCGTTCCTTGCGAGCCTGTTCAGCTTCGGCGTCCTGCTCGCGTTCACGGCGGCCCAGCTCGCCGTGATCAAGCTCCGCTTCGACGAGCCCGAGCTCGAGCGGCCCTACCGGACGCCCTTCCCGGTGCGGATCCGCGGCGTCGACGTGCCGCTGCCGTCGGTGGTCGGCGCCCTGCTCACCTTCGGGATCTGGATCGTCGCGCTCGCGACCCATGCGGGCGCGCGCTACGCCGGCCCCGTCTGGCTCGCGGCCGGGCTCGTCGTCTACGTGCTCGTGCGGCGGAGCCGCGGCGAGAGCCTGACCGAGCGCGTGATCTCGTCGGACGAGCAGGAGCTGCCGGAGGCGGGCTTCTCGCGCATCCTCGTCCCGATGAAGCTCGGCCTGATCGGCGAGGAGATGGTCGCGACCGCGATCCGGCTCGCGCAGGAGCGTGGCGCCTGGGTCGAGGCGCTGCACGTCGTCCGCGTCCCTCTCGACAAGCCGCTCGAGGCCGATCTGGTCGACGAGGAAGAGCGTGCGGCCGCGTCGCTTGCCGAGGCGCGCCTGCTCGGCGAGGAGAACGGCGTCCACGTCACGATCGAGACGGTGCGGGCGCGGTCGATCGGCGAGGCGATCGTCAACGAGGCCGAGCTGCGCGGCGCCGACCTGATCGTGCTCGGCTCGGCGCCGCGGTGGCGCAGGCAGTCGCGCTTCTGGTCGCCGACCGTCGAGTACGTGCTGCGCAAGGCGCCGTGCGAGGTGCTGATCGTCGCCTTCCCCCAAGGCGTGCTCGAGGAAGAGCTGGCCGCAACCTAGGCCCACGCGCTAGTGTGAGCCCGTGAAGGCAATCGTGATCGGCTGCGGCCGCGTCGGATCCTCGATCGCCCTCGAGCTCGACCGAAGCGGGTGGGACGTCACCGCGATCGACGAGCGCGAAGAGGCGCTGAACCGGCTCGGTGACAGCTGGGCGGGCGGGTTTCTCGTCGGCCACGGCATGGACGCGACGCTGCTGCGGAGCGCGGGCATCGAGGAGGCGGACGCCGTCGTCGTCGCCACGAACGGCGACAACACGAACATCGTCATCGGCCAGGTCGCGCAGAAGCACTTCGACGTGCGCTGCGTCGTCGTGCGCGTCCTCGACCCGGGCCGCGCGGAGTTCTACGCCTCGCGCGGGCTCCGTACGGTCTGCCCGACCTCGAACGCGATCGCTGTCCTCACCGAGGCCGTCCGCGCCTGCGAGGTCCGCCCCGAGGTCGTGACGGGCTAGATGTACGTGCTGATCGCAGGGGCCGGCAAGATCGGCGCGAATCTCGCCCGCACGCTGATGCGGACGAACCACGAGGTGACGTTGCTCGAGCAGCGCCAGGACCGCTTCGACCGGCTCGAGGAGGAGTTCGAGCACCAGATCCACCGCGGCGACGCGACCGAGCTCTTCGTGCTCGAGCGCGCGGGCATCACCCGGCCGCCGGACCTCGTGATCGCAGCGACCGGCGACGACGAGGACAACATGGTCATCTGCCAGCTCGCCCGCGAGAAGTACGGGGTCGAGAAGGTGATCGCGCGCGTGAACGACCCGCGCAACCAGAGCTACTTCGACCTGCTCGGGATCTCGCCGACGGTCTGCTCGACCGCGAACATCATGGCCCTGATCGAGCACGAGGTGCCCGAGCACGACCTGATCCACCTGCTCGAGCTGCGCAAGGAGAACCTCGAGATCGTCGAGGTGCAGCTCTCGAAGGACTCGCCCTGCTCCGGCAAGAGGATCGGCAAGCTCGACCTGCCCGAGGGCTCGAGGCTGATCTCGGTCGTCCGCGACGGCCATGCCGAGATCGCCGACGGCGACACGGAGCTGCGCGGTGGCGACCAGGTGCTCGCGATCCTGAAGCCGGGCAAGGAAGACGAGCTCCGCCGCGTCCTGCTGAACACCTAACGCAGCCTTGACGAGGCGCCGATACCCTCGGTACGTGCGCCGGCCCTCCTCTCCGACCCTGCTCGGCTTCGCCGCGGCCTGCGCGGGCCTCGTCGGCGTCGTCTCCGCGCTGACGCCCGAGATGGCGGCGCGATTCGACCTCGTCCGCGGCGTGCTGCCCCCCGGTGTCCCGTCCGCCGCCCGCACGCTCGTCCTGGCGATGGGGCTCGCCCTGATCTGGCTCTCCCGCTCGCTCGCCCGCCGCAAGCGTCGCGCCTGGCAGCTGGCTGTCGGCCTCGTGCTCGCCTCCGCCGTCGCTCACCTCGCGAAGGGCCTGGACTTCGAGGAGTCGACCGCGAGCCTGCTGCTGCTCGCCGCACTCTGGCGGACGCGCCGCCGCTTCGACGCGCCCGGCGACCCGGCCAGCGTCAGGCCGCTCGTCCCCGTCGTGCTCGCGCTCGGGGGGCTCGCGCCGCTGCTCGTGCTCCACGACGAGGGCTGGCTCACCTACCCGGACCGGATCGACGACGCCCTGCTGCTGATCATCTCGTCCCTCGCCGCGCGCGCCTTCTGGCTCTGGCTCCGGCCGCGGGCGCTGAGCGCGCGCCAGTCGCCCGTCGAGCGGGAGACCGCGCAGCGGCTGGTCTCGACGCACGGCCGCGACAGCCTCGCGTTCTTCGCCCTGCGGCGGGACAAGAGCTACTTCTTCTCGCCGAGCGGGGAGGCGTTTCTCGCCTACCGCGTGATCAACGGCTCCGCGCTGGTCGCAGGCGACCCGATCGGCGAGCCTTCCGAGTACGAGGAGCTCGTCGCCGAGTTCCGGCGCGTCGCCCGCTCGCAGGGCTGGCGCGTCGCGATCGCCGGCGCGAGCGAGGAGTGTCTGCCGCTCTATCGGCGGCTGGGCTTCAAGTCGATCTACCTCGGCGACGAGGCGGTCGTGCGCCCGTCCGAGTTCTCGCTGGAGGGACGCTCGATCCGCAAGGTGCGGCAGTCGGTCTCGCGGCTTCGGAAGGCCGGCTACCGCGTCCAGGTCGTCGGCGCGTGCGAGGCGGGCGACGAGCTCTGCTCCGAGCTGCGCGCCGTCTCGGAGGAGTGGCGCGGGCGGCAGCCGGAGCGCGGCTTCACGATGGCGATGGACGCGCTCTTCGCCTACCCCGAGGCGAAGCTTGCGGTCGCGACCGGGCCCGACGGGCGCGTCGGCGGCTTCGTGCAGCTCGTCCCGTCGCCCGCGAGCGGTGGCTACTCGCTCGCGTCGATGCGCCGCCGCAGCGGGACGCCGAACGGGCTGATGGAGTACCTGATCGTCGAGACGATCTCCTGGGCCAGAGAGGACGGCGTCGCCGAGGTCTCTCTCAACTTCGCCGTCTTCGCCGCGACGCTGCGCCGCGACGGCGGCGTTCTCCGCTTCGCGCTGCTCAAGCTCGACCGCCTCTTCCAGCTCGAGCGGCTCCTGAGCTTCAACCGCAAGTTCCATCCCCACTGGCGCCGCCGCCACTTCGTCTTCGAGCGGTGGACCGACTTCCCCGCCACGGGGATCGCCTACCTCCACGCGGAGTCGCTGCTGACCCCGCCGGGGCCGTGGGTGCGCACGCCCGACCTCGCCGCCCGTTGAGGCTCGCCGCCGCGATCCTCGGCGCGTTCTTTGCGACGCACGCGCACGACGCCACCAGCTCCTTCGTGCCGCTGCCGGCGACGTTCGACGCGCCCGTCTACGTGACGGCGCCGACGACCGAGCCCGGCAACCTCTACGTCGTCGAGCAGCCCGGCCGCATCCGCGTCCTTCGCAGCGGGAAGCTGGACCCGCAGCCGTTCCTCGACATCGCGGGCAGCGTCCGTAGCGGTGGCGAGCAGGGCCTCCTCTCGATGGCGTTTCACCCGAACTACGCGGAGAACGGCCTCTTCTACGTCGACTACACCGACCGGAACGGCGACACGCGCGTCGTCGAGTACCACGCGAAGGGCGGCCGAGCCGAGCCCGGCTCCGCGCGCCGGCTTCTCTTCGTCAAGGACTTCGCCGCGAACCACAACGGCGGCCAGCTCCAGTTCGGGCCCGACGGGATGCTGTGGTGGGGGAACGGCGACGGCGGCGGCGGCGGGGATCCGCAGGGAAACGGCCAGAGCCTCGCGCGGCCGTTCGCGAAGATCATGAAGCTGAACGTCGCGGTGCCGAAGGCCCGGTGGCAGCTCGTCGCGTACGGCCTGCGCAACCCGTGGCGCTTCTCGTTCGACCGCGCGAACGGCGACCTCTGGATCGGCGACGTCGGGCAGGACAAGTTCGAGGAGATCGACCATGTCCGGCACGGGACGCCCGGGCCGTACAACTTCGGCTGGAATCGCTTCGAGGGCCGCTCGCGGTTCTCGGACACGCCGCTCCTCGGGCGCGGGCGCCTCGTCTGGCCGGTCGCGGTGTACAGCCACGACTTCGGCTGCTCGGTCACCGGCGGCTACGTCTACCGGGGGACCGCCGTGCCGGCCGCGCGCGGCCGCTACTTCTACGGCGACTACTGCTCGGGCCGGATCTGGAGCATCAGCGCCGGCAAGGTGCACGCCGAGCCGCTGCATGTCGACCGGCTTTCCTCGTTCGGCGAGGACGCGCGCGGCGAGCTGTACGCGACCTCCCTCGGCGGCCGGATCTACCGGCTGGCGCGTTAGGAGGCTAGCCGGTTCGGCGGCGGACGTCCGGGCCCTGCCGGCCGAGCGCGGCGTACGCGAGCGCCTGCATCGACTCGTTCAGGCTGCGCAGCTCGTGCGCGATCACTGTCAGCTCCTCGCGACTCTCCTGGCGGCGGTTCAGCCGGGCCAGCTCCTCGACCAGGCGGTCGAGCCGCTCGAGCAGCGCGTCGAGCTGCCTGTCGCCGACGTCCTTCGCCTCCACCAGGCCCATGTTAGAGCTCGCGCCGCCAGCGTACGATCCCGAGTCCGACGAGCATCCCGATCGTGTCGATCCCGACGTCGACCGGGCTGCCGTGCCGGCCGCGCACGAACGTCTGGTGGAACTCGTCGCTCGCCGCGTACGCGATCGCGGCGACGAGCGCCCAGCCGTAGCGGTCGAGCGCCCGCACGAGCAGCACGGCCAGGACCGCGTACTCGGTCATGTGCGCGCCCTTGCGCAGGATCGTGTCCCAGGTGCCGAGCCCCGAGCTGAGGCTCGGGACCGACGAGAAGGCGAAGATCACCGCCGCCCAGAGGACGACCGGCAGCCAGAGGTCGAGCGCGCGTGGCCTCACCGCGCCGATGATACGGATGTGAACGTCCTCCTCTGGAGCGGTGGCAAGGACTCGGCGCTCGCGCTCGCGGCGCTCGGGTCGCGTGTCGCGGCGCTCCTGACGACGCTCGCCGACGGTCGCGTCGCCACCCACGGCGTCCCCGTCGAGCTCGTCCGCGCCCAGGCCCGGAGCGCCGGCCTCTCGCTCGTCGAGGCGGACCTGCCGCCGTGGCCTTCGAACGCGGTCTACGAGCACGGGCTCGCGCAGGCGCTCGCAGATCCGCGGCTCGCCGGACTCGACGTGGCCGCCGGCGACCTCTTCCTCGAGGACGTGCGCGCCTACCGCGAAGACCGTCTCGCCGCGCTCGGCCGGGGGACGATCTTTCCGCTGTGGGGCCTGGATACGCGCGAGCTGGCCGAACGGTTCGTACGCGAGGGCTATCGAGCCGTGATCGTCTGCGTCGACCCGCGCGTGCTCGACGCGTCGTTCGCCGGTCGCGAGTTCGACGAGCGCGTGCTCCGCGACCTGCCTCCGGGCGTCGATCCCTGCGGGGAGAACGGAGAGCTCCACACGTTCGTGTACGACGGCCCGCCGTTCGCGAATCGCGTGCGGTTCGGTCGAGGCGAGGTCTCCGAGCGCGACGGGCTCGTCTACTGCGACCTCGCTCCCGCCTGACCGGTAAGCTCGCGCAAAACCCAAGGTGAGCGGTGAGGGAACCCGGTGCAAGTCCGGGACGGTCCCGCCGCTGTGAGGGGCAGCACGTCCCGCGCCGATGCCACTGGCCCGCAGGGCTGGGAAGGCGGCGTTCAGGGAGCCCCGAGTCAGAAGACCTGTCGCTCACCCTGACCGAACCCCTCGCGGAAGGAGGATTCGTGCGTACTCATCTCCTCACAGCTCTCGTCGCTGCGGCCGTCGCCGTGGCCCTCGTCCCCGCCGCTCTCGCGGCCGGTGTGCGTGTCCGAGTCGAAGGCCAGACCCAGACGATCTTCGGCGCGGCCCAGCCCACGGTCCAGGTCGGCGGTACGACCTCGGCGCTCGACGCGCTCGAGGCCGCCAGCCTCGCCGGCGAGTTCTACTACCACGTCAAGCAGTTCTCGTTCGGCCCGTTCGTCGACCAGATCGGTCGGTATCCGGGCGCCGGCTCGAACGGCTGGGCAATCAAGGTGAACGGCGCCTCGCCGCAGGTCGGCGCGGACAAGGTGACGGTGAAGTCCGGCGATGTCGTGCTGTGGTACTGGGCGGCGTTCGGCGACCTGGGCGGACCGCCCACCCTCGATCTCCGTGCGAGCGGCACGAATTGCTACGCGGTCGTCCCGCAGGACGACACGGGCAAGTCGGTCGCGACGTCGGGCACCGTTCTCCACGTCGGGTCGAAGCGCACCGTGCCGGTCAAGGGCGCGAAGACGTGCGTCGGCCGCCATCCGGGGCTCGTTGTGCGCGCCACGGCGCCGGGCGCGGTCCGGTCGAACGTCCTGAAGTGAGCGCGAGGTTCCTGCCGGCGCTCGTCGCCCTCCTCCTGGCGGGGTGCGGCGGCGGGCGTGGGCACGGGACCGCGACGCTCTGGATCACTCACGACCGCGGCAACGAGGTCGTGCTGACGGCGACGGTCCCCGCCGGCGAGACCGCGATGCAGGCGCTCGACCGCAAGACGCGGATCGACACGGCATACGGCGGTCGGTTCGTCCAGGCGATCGACGGGACGGCGAGCAGCCGCTCGCCGCAACGCGACTGGTTCTACTACGTGAACGGGATCGAGGGCGACGTCGGCGCGGCGGAATACCGGCTCCGCCCCGGTGACGTCGAGTGGTGGGACTACCACGCATGGGAGGATCCGGCCGCCGAGCCGGTCGTCGTCGGCGCGTTCCCCGAGCCCTTCCTGCACGGGTACGGCGGCAAGCGCCGCCCTGCCGTCGTGCTCGGCGACGGTCCCGCCGCCGCGAAGCTCGCGCGCCTGCTCCATGCCGGCCGGCGCCCGGCGCGCGGCGCGAACGTCCTCGTCGTCTCGGCCGGAGATCCGGTCTTCCACGCGGTCAAGCACGGATCCACTGTGGAGTTCGTCGTCGGCGCCCGCGATGCCGTGCGCCTCGCCGCGAACCCCTCCGCCGCCCGCTATCGCTTCGAGGGATTGCGATGAGGTTAAGAGCTCGTTCCAGAATGAAACGCGGTGCCGTCGGGCCGCGCTGCGCGGCGCCTGGCGGTGTCCTCGGTCGCGCCCATAGCTT
>DAISLG010000100.1:0-5592 GCA_036820565.1 Gaiellaceae bacterium
CGTCTACCAGGATCTCGCGCTCTGCGACAACCTCGACGTCGTGCAGAACATGTTCCTCGGCCGCGAGCGCGTCTCGCGTCTCGCGCCGCACCTGGTCGAGCCGCTGGCGGAGCTCGAGATGGAGAAGCGGTCGCTCGAGGTGCTGAAGGGGCTCAACGTGACGACGATCCAGAGCGTCCGCGTCCCGGTCGCGACCCTCTCGGGCGGGCAGCGCCAGTCGGTCGCGATCTCGCGGGCCGTGATGTGGAACCAGAAGATCGTCCTGCTGGATGAGCCGACCGCCGCGCTCGGCGTCGGTCAGACAGAGCAGGTGCTGGCCCTGATCAAGCGCCTGCGCGAGCAGGGGCTCGGGGTCGTCGTGATCTCCCACAACCTGCACGAGGTGTTCGAGGTCGCGGATCGCATCATCGTGCTGCGGCTCGGCCGCCGCGTCGCGACGTTCCGGCACGCCGAGACGACGCCCGAGGAGGTCGTCGCTGCGATCACCGGCGCGCGTCGGGAGCAGATCGCCTGATGGCGACGGCCCCGGGGCCCGAGCCCACCCCGCTCGAGCACGCCGCCGAGGAGATGCGCCGCCGTGGGCCTCGCGCCGCGGCGGGCGCCCTCGTCTCGGACGTCAGGCTCCGGATCACGTCGGGCCAGCTCGGCGCGCTGCCGGTCGTCCTTGGGCTGATCGCGATCTGGACGTACTTCGAGCTCCAGGACCCGCACTTCCTGACCTCGCGCAACCTCTCGAACCTGATCCTCCAGATCGCCGTCTCGGGAACGATCGCGATCGGGATCGTGCTCGTGCTGCTCCTCGGCGAGATCGACCTCTCCGTCGGCTCGGTCGCGGGGCTCTCCGCGGCGGTGCTCGGCGTGCTCGTCGTCAACCGCGGCTGGCCGTGGTGGCAGGGGATCATCGCGATGCTGGTCGTCGGCGCCGCCATCGGCGCGTTCCAGGGGGCGTGGCTCGCCCTGATCGGCGTGCCGTCGTTCGTCGTCACGCTGGCGGGCCTACTCGGCTGGCTCGGCGTCCAGCTGCACGTGCTCGGGGACGCGGGCACGCTCAACGTCTTCGAGTCGCACATCTCGGCGATCGCGACGACGTTCCTCCCTGACGTGTGGGGGTGGGGCCTCGCGATCGCGGCCTGCGCCGGCTACGTCGTGACCGGGCTGGTCGACCAGGCGAGACGGAAGCGCGCCGGGCTGCCCGCGAAGCCGCTGGTGCTCGTCGTCACGCGGTTCCTGGGCGTCGCTGCGATCCTGCTCGGGACCGTCGCGGTGCTGAACCACGCGTACGGCGTCCCGACGGCCGGACTGATCCTCTTCTCGCTCGCGATCGTGTTCGACTGGGTCACCCGGCGCACGAAGTTCGGGCGCTACATCTACGCGGTCGGCGGGAACGCCGAGGCGGCGCGGCGCGCCGGGATCAACGTCAACCGGATTCGCATCTACGTCTTCACGCTTTGTTCGCTGCTGGCGGCGACGGGCGGGCTGATCCAGGTCTCGAGGGGCGCCGCCGCCAGCACCCAGACGGGTGGCGGCACGCTGCTGCTCGAGGCGATCGCGGCGGCAGTGATCGGCGGCACGAGCCTGTTCGGTGGCCGCGGCAACGTCTGGGCGGCCCTGCTCGGCGCCGTCGTGATCGGGAGCGTCTCGAACGGCCTGGACCTCGTCGGCCAGCCGGCGGACGTGAAGTACATCGTCCAGGGAGCGATCCTGCTGCTCGCCGTGACGATCGACGCTCTCTCCCGGCGCGGCCGTGCCGCAGCCGGCCGGTGACCGACCGCCCGCGGATCGGCGTCGCGATGCTCGGGTACGCGTTCATGGGGCGGGCGCACTCGCGCGCGCTCGGCGCCGTCCGCGAGCTCGGGGCGCCGCTCGACCCGGAGCTCGTCTCGATCTCCGGCCGCGACGCCGAGGCGCGGGAGCAGGCGCGCGCGGAGCTCGGCTGGGCCGAGGGCGTCGCGGACTGGAGCGAGCAGGTCGCCGACCCGAGGGTCGGGCTCTTCGTGAACGGTGGCCCGAACTCGCTGCACGCGGAGCCGACGATCGCCGCGGCACACGCCCGCAAGCACGTGCTCTGCGAGAAGCCGCTCGGGCGGACGGCGGCGGAGTCGCACGCGATCTGGCGCGCCGCCGAGGACGCGGGCGTCGTCCACATGACCGGGTTCAACTATCGCTTCGTCCCCGCGGTGCGGCTCGCGCGCGAGCTGATCCGCTCGGGCGAGCTCGGCGAGATCGTCCACTTTCGCGTGCGCTACCTCCAGTCGTGGGGCTGGGAGCGGCTGGGCGTCTGGCGCTTCGACCGCGAGACGGCCGGCTCGGGCGCGCTCGGCGACCTGGGTTCGCACGCGATCGACCTCGCCCGCGCACTCGTCGGCGAGATCGCGGCGGTCGGCGCGGTCGTGCGGACGTACGTCCCGGGCCGCGAGGTCGACGACGCCTTCGTCGCGACGCTCGAGTTCGAGAACGGCGCGATCGGGACGCTCGAGGCGTCGCGGCTCGCGCGCGGCCGGATCAACCAGCATGCGTTCGAGGTGAACGGCTCGAAGGGCTCTCTCGCGTTCGACCAGGAGCGGATGAACGAGCTCCAGGTCTCCGACGGCGGCGAGTTCCGGCGTGTGCTCGCCCACGGCGACTGGTGGCCGCCGGGGCACATCGTCGGCTGGGGCGACACGTTCACCTACGAGTACCTGCACCTGCTCTCCGCCATCGCCGGCGGGTCGGTGGCGCCCGCGGGCGCGACCTTCGAGGACGGCTACCGCTGCGCCGAGGCCTGCGACGCGATCGTCCGCTCCGCCGAGAGCGGCAGGCGTGAGAGAATCACCGGGTGAAGACCAGTCTCGGCATCTGGGCGTTCGGCACGATGGCGACCCGTTTCGTCCCCGGCGGGTACAAGCCCGAGTTCGCGGGCGAGACGACGGCGCAGCGCGTGCGGCGCGCCGTCGAGGGGCTCGGCGACCTGATCGACGGCTACGAGTTCCATTATCCGCAGGAGATCTCACCCGAGAATCTCGACGAGCTGAGGGACGCGCTCGGCGGGCACGACATCTACTGCGTCTGCACCGGCCTCCACCTCGACCCGATCTTCGCCCGCGGCGGGCTCGTCTCGCCCGACCCGAAGACGCGCGCGGAGGCGGTGCGGCGGACGCTCGAGGCGGCCGAGTTCGGCGGCGAGCTTGGGGCGCACTTCATCCTCTGGCCCGGGATTGAGGGCTACAACTACCCGTTCCAGACGCCCTACCAGGAGTCGTGGGCGTGGCTCGTCGACGGGATCGGCCAGACCGCGGAGGTCTGCGCGAAGCACGGCGTCAAGCTCTTCCTCGAGCACAAGAACTCGGAGCCGGCGATGAAGATCCTGATGCGGAACGTCGGGATGACGCTGCACGTGATCCACAAGCTCCGCACGCAGGGGATCGCGAACGTGCAGGTGAACATGGACTGGCAGCACCTGATCATGAACCGCGAGAACCTGGGGGAGTACGCGGCCCTCCTCGCGGCCGAGGGGCTGCTCGGCCACCAGCACGCGAACTCCGGCTGGGGCGACTTCGACGACGACAACATGGTCGGGGCGACGGCGTTCATGGAGACGCTGGAGCTCGCCGTCGAGCTGCGCCGGGCCGGGTACGGCGACGGCGGCGAGCGGCTCGGCTTCGATCTCTATCCGTACACCGAGGACGCGGTCGAGGCGGTGCGCCGGTCGGTCGTCCAGTGGCGGTTCATCGACTCGGTCGCCGGGAAGATCGACGACGCCGCCCTGCGCGAGGCCCAGTCGCGCAAGGACGCGGTGCGCGCGTACGAGCTCGTGTACGCCGCCCTTGGCGCCTGACGCGCTCGTCGGCGTCGACGTCGGCACGACCGGCGTCAAGGTCGTCGCGATCTCGCGGGCCGGCGAGGTGCTCGCCCGCGCGGAGGAGAGCTACCCGCTCTCGTCGCCGCATCCCGGCTGGTCGGAGCAGGACCCCGGCGACTGGGTGCGGGCGGCCGAGCGCGCGCTCGCAACCGTTGAGGGGTCAGACTCCTTGACAATCGGGTGGTCGGGCCAGATGCACGGGCTCGTCTGCCTTGGCTCGGACGACGCGGTGCTGCGGCCGGCGATCCTCTGGAACGACCAGCGCACCGCCGCCGAGTGCGCCGAGATCGAGGAGCGGATCGGGCTCGACCGGCTGATCGAGCTGACCGGGAATCGCGCGCTCACCGGCTTCACCGCGCCGAAGCTCCTGTGGCTGCGCCGCCACGAGCCGGAGACCTACGCGCGGATCGCGCACATCCTCCTGCCGAAGGACTACGTCCGCCTGCGGCTCACCGGCGAGCGGGCGATCGACGCCGCCGACGCCTCCGGGACGCTGCTCTTCGACGTCGCGAACCGCCGCTGGTCGGACGAGGTCGTCGACGCGCTCGAGCTCGACCGCGGCTGGCTGCCCGACGCGCACGAGTCGACCGAGATCGCCGGCGCGGGCGACCAGGCCGCCGCGGCTCTCGGCGTCGGAGTCGTCGGGCCCGGACCGGTCTCGGTCGTCCTGGGCACCTCGGGAGTCGTCTTCGCGGCGCTGCCCGGCTACCGGCCGGACCCCGAGGCGCGCGTGCACGTCTTCTGCCACGCGGTTCCCGGCACCTGGCACGCGATGGGCGTGATGCTCGCCGCCGCCGAGTCGCTCCGCTGGATCCAGGGCGTCTTCGGCGTGCCGTACGAGCAGCTGCTGGCGGAAGCGGAGGCCGGCTCGGACGGGCTCCTCTTCGCGCCGTACCTCTCCGGCGAGCGGACGCCGCACGCCGATCCGGACGCGCGCGCGGCCTTCGTCGGCCTGACCGGGCGGCACGGCCGCGGCGCGATGACCCGGGCGGTGCTCGAGGGCGTCGCCTACGGCCTCCGCGACTCGCTCGAGCTCCTGCGCGAGCTCGGCGTCCGGCCCGAGTCCGCGCGCGTCTCTGGCGGCGGCGCCCGCAGCAGGCTCTGGCTCGAGATCGTCGCCTCCGTCCTCGGCTTGCCCGTCGAGCTGACCGAGGCGGAGGAGGGCTCGGCCTACGGCGCCGCCCTGCTCGCGGGCATCCGCGCCGGCGTCTTCGCGGACGCGGGCGAGGCGGTAGCGTCCTGCGTGCGCGTCCGCGAGACGATCGACCCCGGAGCCTCGTACGAGGACGGCTACTCGCGCTTTCGCTCGCTCTATCCCGCCCTTCGACCTCTGGAGACCACATGACATCGCTCGAAGGAAGAGTCGCCGTCGTCACCGGCGCGAGCCGCGGCATTGGCGCGGCCGTCGCCCGCCAGCTCGCCGGCCACGGCGTCAAGCTCGGCCTCGCCTCGCGCAGCGGCGACGACCTCGGCCTCGACGCCGTCGCCCAGCCGTGCGACGTGCGCGACCTCGACCAGCTCGTCTCCCTCGTGGACGCGACCGCGGAGCGCTTCGGACGGATCGACATCCTCGTCGCGAACGCCGGCGTCGGCGCCTACGGGCCGTTCCTCGACCTCTCGCGCGAGCACCTCGACGAGATGATCGACGTCAACCTGAAAGGGACGCTCTACGCCGTCCGCGCGGCGCTCCCGCACCTGCTCCGCGCGGGCCGCGGCGACATCGTCACGCTCGCGTCCGAGGCGGGTCGCCGCGG
>DAISLG010000100.1:5602-8017 GCA_036820565.1 Gaiellaceae bacterium
CTGCCGCTGGAGGCGGTCTACTGCGCGTCCAAGTTCGGTCAGGTCGGCTTCACCCGCGCCCTCGAGGGCGAGCTGCGCGAGCAGGGCATCCGCTGCACGAACGTCTGCCCCGGCGGCGTCGCGACCGACTTCGCGCTCGACGAGGGGCGCGGCCGCACGCCCGATGCGCTGCCCGGGATGATGACCGCGGACGAGGTCGCCGAGGTCGTTCTCTTCGTGCTGACGCGGAACCCGTCCCACCGGATCCTCGAGACGGCGCTGCGGCCGATGACGGAGGCGTCCTGGGGATGAAACTCGGTCTGCTCACGACCGCGAACATCAACCGCGCGCTGCTCGGGGTCCGCGAGGGCGCGTCGTGGGAGATCGCCGCCGTCGGGTCGCGCGACCGTGGCCGCGCCGAGGCGTACGCCCGCGAGCACGGGATCGGGCGCGCGCACGGCTCCTACGGCGAGCTGCTCGGCGATCCGGAGCTCGACGCGGTCTACATCGCGCTCCCGAACGCGCTCCACCACGAGTGGACGATGCGCGCGCTCGCGGCGGGCAAGCACGTGCTCTGTGAGAAGCCGTACACCCGCCGGCCCGAGCAGGTGGACGAGGCGTTCGACGTGGCCGAGGCGGCGGGCCTCGTGCTGATGGAGGCCTTCATGTGGCGCCACAACGAGCAGACCGGGCTCGTCCGCGAGCTGCTGCCGCGGATCGGCGAGCTCCAGACGATCCGCGCGACCTTCTCGTTCCGGCTGACCCGCGAGGTCGACGTCCGGCTCGACCTCGAGCTCGGCGGAGGATCGCTGCTCGACGTCGGCTGCTACTGCGTCAGCGCCGCGCGCCTCCTCGCGGGGCGAGAGCCGGACCGCGTCTACGGCGAGGCCGTGCGGGGCCCGACGGGCGTCGACCGCCGCTTCACCGGGACGCTCCGTTTCGGGGACGCGCTCACCGAATTCTCCTGCGGCTTCGACGCCGACCACCGCAGCCTCGAGGCGATCGGCTCGGAGGGGACGCTCGTCGTCCCGGATCCGTGGTTCGCGAGCGACGGCCTCGTGCTGCTGAACGGCGAGGAGCACCGCGTGGAGCCGACGAGCTCGTACCGGCTCGAGCTGGACAACCTGGCTGCCGCGATCCGCGGCGACGCGGAGCCGCTGCTCGGACGGGCAGAGTCGCTCGGCCAGGCGCGGGCGCTCGACGCGCTGCTGCGCTCGGCCGAGACGGGTGCGCCCGTGACTATCGCCGCCTCCGCCGAGTGAGCTCCCGCTCGACCTCGTCGAGCCAGTCGAGGTGCGTCGCGAGGATGCGCCGTCCGAGCGAGTGGACGAGCCTGAGGTAGCGCACGCGATGGGGGAGGGTCTGCGCCACCGCGTCGGCGATGTCGAGCCGGGCGCCCGCGTCCGCGATGTCCGTCCGCATCGCGCCGAGCGCCCGCAGGAGTGCGGCGTCGTCGCCGGCGATGTCCCCCGCCAGCAGCTTGACGACCGCCTCGTTCTGGATCCGCGGCAGCGACGCGGGCTCGACGACCCACCGCCGCAGCGCCTCGCGTCCCGACGTTGTGAGCACGTAGTGCGTCCGCTCCCGCGTCCGGCCCGGCTCCTTGCGCGAGTCGAGGTAGCCGAGCTTCTGGAGCCGCTTCGGCTCGGCGTAGTAGTGGCTCTCCGCCGCCGACCAGTACACGCGTCCCTGGCGCATCGCGCGCACGAGGTCGTGCGGCCCGGCGCCGCCCTCGCCGACGAGCGCGAGGATGACGTAGGAGAACGGCGTGAGCTCGGCTCTTGACATAGCTCTAAAATGGAGGTATTACCTCCAAAACGGAGTCTATGCAACGGAGGCGGGCATGGCAATCCACTTCATCGAGAACCTGGCGACCGTGCACGTCGACGGCGACCGCAGCGGCGGCGCGTTCGCACTCGTCGAGCTGTGGGGGCCCGAGGGCGACATGCCGCCGCTCCACGTCCACCACAGGGAGGACGAGACCTTCTACGTGCTCGAGGGCAGGATCACGTTCCACGCCGGCCCAGAGACCGTGGAACTCGCGGCGGGCGACTGCTTCCTCGCGCCGCGCGACGTCCCGCACACCTACCGCGTCGAGTCCGACGGCGCGCGCTGGCTCGTCGTCGGGAGCCCGGCGGGATTCGACGCGTTCGTCCGCGAGGTCGGCGAGATCCGGCCCTTCGACCCCGCGCGGATGGGGGAGACGGCCGCGCGGTACGGGATCGAGATCCTCGGCCCGCCCGGGACGTTGCCGGCCTAGCTCGAAGTTACGATTTCGGCACGAAACAGCCGTTCGGACGGCGCTACCGTCCGTCCGAGCAGATGGGTAAAGTCGATAGCTCCGGGCGGGGGGTGCGGAGGACTTCCTCGTCGAGGCACTGGAGCGGACGCAGGAAGAGCTGTCCGCGACCGCCAAGCGGCTGACGCAGGGCACGT
>DAISLG010000101.1:0-5690 GCA_036820565.1 Gaiellaceae bacterium
AAGTGCGCGCCGCATGAGCGGCGGAGAGTAGCGTGCCGCGCGTGCGACCGTCCCTGACCTGGATCGACGAGCAGCTCGGCGCCGGGATCGAGAGCGCGGTGCGCTCCCACCATCGCCGCAGGCTGCGCGCCGCCGGCTGGGAGCGGGCGCTCGACCCCGGTGCGGGACTCTGGTGCGAGGGCGACCCACCTCCCCGCCGGGGCTGCCGCGTCGAGGTGCTCGTCGACGGCGACGAGGCGCTCGCGCGGATCGCGGACGAGCTCCGCGGCGCCCGCTCCGACGTCCTGCTCGCGGGCTGGCACTTCGACCCCGCATTCCGGCTCGAGCGCGACGGGCCGCCGCTCCGCGAGCTGCTGGCCGGGCTCGACGCGGAGGTGCGGTTGCTGATGTGGGCCGGCGCGCCGCTCCCGCTCTTCCGGCCGTCGCGCTCCGACGTGCGCGAGACGAGCCTCGCGTTCGAGCGGGGCACGCGGATCCGCTGTGCGCTCGACTCGCGCGAGCGGCCGCTGCACTGCCACCACGAGAAGGCGATCGTCGTCGACGGCCACGTCGCGTTCGTCGGCGGGATCGACCTGACCGCGCTCGCGGGGAACCGCCTCGACGCGCAGCAGCACCCCCCGCGCGGCACGATCGGCTGGCACGACGTCGCGACGCGGCTCGAAGGGCCGATCGTGGGGGACGTCTTCGACCACCTGCGGCTGCGGTGGCACGAGGTGACGGGCGAGCGGCTCGCCGCGATCGACGTCCCGGCCGCCGGCGAGACCGAGGCGCAGCTCGTGCGTACCGTGCCCGAGCAGGTCTATGACGGGCTGCCGCGCGGCGACTTCCGCATCCTCGAGGCATACACCCGCGCGCTGCGCTCGGCGGAGCGGCTGATCTACCTCGAGAGCCAGTTCCTCTGGTCGCCGGAGATCGCCGAGATCCTCGCTGCGAAGCTACGGAGCCCGCCGGCGGACGACTTTCGCGTCGTCGTCCTGCTCCCCTCGAAGCCGAACAGCGGCAATGACGACTCGAAGGGCCAGGTCGCGGTGCTCGTCGACGCGGACGGCGGCGCCGGCCGTTTCCTCGCCTGCACGCTCTACCAGCACGGGCTCGGCGACCCGGTCTACGTCCATGCCAAGGTCGGGATCGTCGACGACCGCTGGCTGACGATCGGCTCGGCGAACCTGAACGATCACTCCCTCTTCAACGACAGCGAGCTGAACGTCGTCACCTGCGACCCGCGGCTCGCCCGCGAGACGCGCCTGCGCCTCTGGGCCGAGCACCTGGAGCGGGAGGACGTCGACGGGGAGCCGCACGACGTCGTCGACCGCATCTGGAAGCCGCTCGCGGAGGAGGGCCGCGAGCGGCGCGGCCGAGGCGAGCCGCTCACGCACCGCCTGGCCCGGCTCCCGCACGTCTCGAGCCGCTCGCGCCGGCTGCTCGGGCCGATCCAGAGCTTGCTCGTCGACGGCTGACGTACGCTCCGAGCCGTGGAGAAGCTGCTCGTAGCGAACCGCGGCGAGATCGCGCTGCGCGTCTTCCGCACCTGCGGCGAGCTCGGGATCGCGACCGTCGCCGTCGTCGCGCCGGACGACACGGGGTCGCTGCATGCCCGCTCCGCCGGCGAGACGATTGAGATCCGCAGCTACCTCGACCCGGAGGAGCACATCCGAGCGGCGAAGGAGGCGGGCGCGGACGCGATCCACCCGGGCTACGGCTTCCTCGCCGAGAACGCCGACTTCGCCGAGGCGGTCGGCGCCGCGGGCCTCGTCTGGGTCGGCCCGCCACCCGAGGCGCTACGGCTCGGCGGCGACAAGATCCAGGCGAAGCGCGTCGCGGCGGAGGCCGGCGTCCCGGTCGTGCCCGAGGCGACGGAGCCGCCGCTCGTGATCAAGGCCGCGGCGGGCGGCGGCGGACGCGGGATGCGCGTCGTCCGCGCCGAGAGCGAGCTCGAGCAGGCGCTCGAGGCGGCACGCCGCGAGGCGAAGGCCGCGTTCGGCGACGACACGGTCTTCCTCGAGCGCTACGTCGAGCGGCCCCGCCACGTCGAGATCCAGCTGCTCGCGGACGCCCACGGCGCCGTCGTCGCGCTCGGCGAGCGCGAGTGCTCGGTGCAGCGCCGCCACCAGAAGGTGCTCGAGGAGTCGCCCTCCACCGCGCTCGACCCCGATCTCCGCGCCCGCATGAGCGAGGCCGCCGTCTCGTTCGCGCACGCGATCGGCTATGTCGGCGCGGGCACCGCCGAGTTCATGCTCGCCGGCCGCGAGTTCTTCTTCCTCGAGCTGAACGGCCGGATCCAGGTCGAGCACCCGGTGACCGAGGCCGTGACGGGCACCGACCTCGTCGCCGAGCAGCTCCGCATCGCGGGCGGCGCCCCCCTCACGCCAAGTGCCACTACGTTCCGAGGTCACGCGCTCGAGGTGCGGCTCTACGCCGAGGATCCGCGGAGCTTCCTGCCGCAAGCGGGGACGATCGAGCGGCTGCGGCTCCCCGGCGGCGTGCGGGTCGACAGCGGGGTCGAGGAGGGCGACGAGATCGGCACCGGGTACGACCCGATGATCGCGAAGCTGATCGCGCACGCGGCCACGCGCGAGGAGGCGCTCGCGCAGCTGGCCTCGGCGCTCGCCGAGACGGAGGTCCGCGGCGTGACGACGAACCTGCCGTTCCTCCGCTGGCTCGTGGGCCACCCTGCGTTGCGGGCCGGACGGACGACGACCGCGTTCCTGACCGATTACCCCCCGCTCTCGCCGCCTCCGTCGGCCCTCGCCGACCCGGTCTGGCAGGCGCCCTTCCGGCTCAACCTCGCCTCGCCCCCGCCGCAGCCGCCGCCCGACGTCGACGCCGCAGCGCACGAGCATGTGCCGGGCGCCGAGGCGAGCATTGTCACGGCGCCGATGCCGGGCACGGTGATCCGGGTGCTCGTCGCGGCCGGGCACGCGGTCGCCGCACGCGCGCCGCTCGTCGTGCTCGAGGCGATGAAGATGGAGACGCCGCTCGTGTCGCCGTACGACGCGGTCGTGCGCGCGGTTCACGTCGCCGAGGGGGACCGGGTCGCGGGCGGCGCCGTGCTCGTGGAGCTCGAGGAATGAGGCGCCTGGCCCTCCTCGCCGTGCTCGTGCTCGCCGGCTGCGGCGGCGGCAGGCAGGCGGCGCCGACGGTCGAGGGCCCCTTCGGCCAGGGCGCGAAGCAGTTCTGGCTCGTGCAGCCGAGCGGGAAGCCGCACGCCGTCGTCGTCCTCATCCACGGACTCGAGCCGGACACGGGCCTGCACTTCCGGCCGTGGCTCGAGCACCTCGCGGCCGAGGGCGACATCGCGGTCTACCCGCGGTACGAGAGCACGCCGGGCGATCCCGACGCGCGCGACAACATCGACGCCGGCGTCACGGCCGCGCTCGCGAGGATCGCGAACCCGAAGCTGCCGATCGTGGCGATCGGGCACTCACGCGGCGCCCGGCTCGCCGTCGAATGGGCCGCCGTCGCGAAGCGTCAGCCCGCGGCGGTGCTCGCGCTCTTCCCCGGCCTGATCAACCCGTCGTTCGAACCGCCGACCGACCTCTCGAGGCTCCACCGCGGGATGCGGATCGTGATCCTCGTCGGTGACCGCGACCGCGGCGTCGGCAACGCAGGCGCGGCGGAGCTGATCCAGCGGCTCGCGTCGTTCGGCGCCGTCGGCCAGATCGAGCCGGGGATCGTCCACTCGACGGCGACGTTCTCGGCAACGCACCTCTCGCCGCTCCAGACCGGGCCGGGCGCGCGCAAGGCGTTCTGGGACCGCGCCGACCGGCTGATCGAGCTCTCAGACCGCGGCGATGCCGGTACGAAGTGAGGCGAGCCGTGCGCCGATGACGGCATCCGCCGCCTCCGCGCTCGACGGGTGACCGGTGACCGATGAGATGAACTCGTCGCGCTCGATCGCGAGCAGACGAACGTCCGTCCGCGCCCGCACCGTGGCCGTGCGCGGCACGTCGCGGAGCAGCGCGATCTCCCCGAAGGAGCCGCCGGGGCCCTCCGCCTTTGCCTCGCTGCCGACGAGCACCTCGACCTCGCCGGCATCGACGATGTAGAAGCGGTCGCCTCGATCTCCCTCGCGGAAGACGTCCGCCCCGGCGGCGACGGTCACGGGAATCAGGTTGTGGGCGAGGTGCTCCAGCGTCGAGACGGGCAGCGGCGCGAGGAGCGGCACGCCCCGCAGGAGCTCGAGCTCGCGCTCCGGCGCGGGCGCGTCGATCGCGGTCAGCTTCCGCCAGAGCAGGGCGGCGAGGAGCGGCAGCACGGCCCCCGTCACGATCAGCGAGACCCGGATCCCGAACGCGGCGACGAGGAGCGGCGCGAGCACCGCGCCGAGCCCGAGCGTCCCGACGAGGAGGCTCTCCATCACGCCGAAGACGCGCGCGAGCACCTCGTCCGGGACGCTCCGCTGGAGAAGCGTGAGCGCGGCGACGTCGACGATCGTGTTGCCGACGCCCATGATCCCGAGCATCAGCAGCGCGACGATCGCGTTCGGGAAGAGGCCGAGCAGGATGAACGGGAAGCCCCAGAGGACGATCCCGAGGCCGAAGTCCGAGGCGAGGCGCTTCCGCCCGACGAGCACGAGCGCGGCCACGGCGCCGAGCAGCCCGCCGATCCCGGACGCCGAGTTCAGGTAGCCGACGCCCGAGTTGCCGATGTCGAGCAGGTCGAGTGCCGAGACGACGACGAGCACCCCGACCGCACCCGCGACGACGGTCTGCGCCGCGTAGAGGAAGACGATCAGCCTCAGCGTCGGCTCGACCGCGATCGTGCGGAAGCCGACGAGCGCCTCCTTCCGCATCGAGCCACGGGCGGACTTCTCCCTCGGCTCGGGGGGCGCGTCGACGTGCGCCGGGCGCAGGCGCGCGATCAGGAAGGCCGACCAGAGGAACGTCACCGCCGTGATCGCGAACACGGTCCCGGCGTTCGTGGCGGCGATCAGGAGGCCGCCGAATGCGGGGCCGACGAAGCTGCCGGCGCTCTCGATCGTGCTCGACGAGACGTTGGCCGCGGTCAGCTCCCCCGGCGAGGTCGCGAGCGACGGCATCAGCGCCGCCTCGGCCGGATGGAAGAGCGTCGCCGCCATCGAGCTCACCACGGCAAGCGCGTAGACGGCCGCCGGGGGCCCGCCGGCGAACGCGACTGCGGCGGCGCCGCCGATCGCCGCCGCGCGGATCAGGTCCGACGTCAGCATCACGCGCTCGCGCGGCAGGCGGTCGCCGAGCACGGCCGCGAACGGCGCCACGATCGCCGCGGGAACGAGACGGATCACCCCGACGAGTCCGACTGCCGCGACGCCGCCCTGGCGATACGCGTAGATCGCGATCGCGATCCCGTACGCGTACTGGCCCGTGACCGACGCCGCCCACGCGAGCTGGAGCTTGCGCAGGTTCGGGTTCCGGAAGACCTCGTGGAAAGCCACGACGGCCTCGTGCACGCGTTCGCGGATCGACCCCACCGGCGGAGCTTGTCAAGCCCGTTTGTGTTTTTGAAGGGCCGATGGGAAGATTTCATGCGTCCCGCCCGTCCAGTTGTCGAATTCCCGGCAGCGGGGCATCTAACAGGAGGAGTAGGAAATGTCGGACGATCGCGAGAAGAAGGTCCACGCCAACGACGAGCCCGACGTCGAGGCTCACAAGAAGGGCGGCGACCGCTACGCCACCGACGAGCAGGGCGACGAGCCCGACGTCGAGGCGCAC
>DAISLG010000101.1:5790-7962 GCA_036820565.1 Gaiellaceae bacterium
AGGGCGACGAGCCCGACGTCGAGGCGCACCGGAAGATCCACTAGCTCTTCGGGCCGAAAGCAGGCTCTCGACGGGGCGGCCGCACAGGCCGCCCCGTTTTTTTGTCAACGGCTCGGGGAAGATTTCTGGTGCCCCGGCCGTCTAGTGTCCGGAAGAAGTCGAGGCGAGACACCCAAGGAGGAACGAGATGTCTGACGAGCGCGAGAAGAAGCTGGCCCAGGCGACGGACGAGGAGCTTGCGGACGTCGAGGCGCACCGGAAGGCGGCCAAGGCTGCCGACGAGCCCGAGGCGTCGGACGACGAGCCGGACGTCGAAGCGCACCGGATCATGGGGCGCAGCCGGCTCGAGCGCTAGCCGGCGCTAGAGCTTCAGGACGCGCTCGAGCTCGCCGAGAAGCCGCATCCCGGCTTCGCGCTTCGGCCCCTCGAGCGCGTCCAGCGCGGACGCGACGCGGGCGACGACGGCCACGTCCGCGTCCCCCTCGGCCAGCACGGCCTTCGCGTTCCGGGCCGCGCGCAGCAGGTCGAGCGCGATCGCCGCCTGGTTCGCGAACAGGCCGAGCAGCTCCATCTCCTGGAGCGAGAAGCGCGACTTCTGCGGCCGGTCGAGCACCTGGAGCACGCCGAGCGCGCGCTCCTCGACGAGCAGCGGCACGGCCATCAGGCCCTTCGGGACGTAGCCCGTCCCCTCGGCGACGTCGCGGGCGTGGCGCGGGTCGTTCTGGACGTCCTCGATCACGAGCGGCTGCCGTGTGACGAGCACCCAGCCGGCGATGCCCGTCGAGGAGGGCAGGCGCTTCCCGACGAGGATCTCCGACCCCTCCCCCGCGACAGCTTCGAAGACGAGCTCATCGGTCTCCTCGTCGAGCAGGAAGATCGACGCAGCACGGGACGCGAAGATGCCGCGCGCCACCTCGACGATCGACTGGAGCAGCGAGCGGTGCGCCTCCTCCGAGGCCAGCACGCCCGCCGCGACGGCGGCGCTCAGGCGATCGTCGGTCATCGTCCCCCTCCCACGTTGTCGCTGATCAGGTAGAGCACGCTCTTCAGCTGGAACGACGTCAGCTCGGGATGCTTGCCGCGCACGAGCGCGCAGATCCCGGCCATGTGCGGCGTCGCGAAGCTGTTGCCCGTCGCGCGGATCTTGCCGCCTCCGAGCCAGGCGATGTCGACGTCGACGCCGCGCGCGAAGAACTCGACCGGCGGATCCGGGTTGGCGTAGAACTTGTGCGCGTCCGTGTCCTCGTGGCTCCCGACCGAGATCACGGACGAGAACTTCCACGGGTAGCTCTCGACGGGCATGTTGTGCGCCGAGGCGACGAGCACCGTCCGCTGGAAGTACGCACTGTCGGCGAGCTCGTGCAGGACGCCCGAGAACTGCCGCTTCGTCGTGGAGAGGCTCATGTTGATCACGTCGTAGCCCTGCCCCACCGCCCACTCGAGCCCGGCGAGCAGGATCGGGCCGCTGCCCGTGTAGCCGGCGCCGAGGACGCGGACCGAGTAGATCTCGCACTCCGGCGCGAGCGCGCGGACGATCCCGGCACAGGCGGTCCCGTGGCCGCACTTGTCGCCCTCGGTGTCCTCCTCCGCGACGATCTCGTCGTCCTCGCCGAGCGAGATCGCGACGGCGCCGTCGACCTTCCCGACCTGCGGATGGTCGAACTCGACGCCGCTGTCGAGGATGCACACGCGCACGCCCTTGCCGGTCGAGCCGCCGAGCGCCCACTCGCGCGTGACCTGTTCGGGCCACTCGTCCGAGATCGAGATCCGGTCGACCGCATGGGCCGGCAGGCTCCATGCGGGGAGCTCCTCGTCCTCCTCCTCGTCAGCGGCGTGCGCGACGAGATCGCTCATCTAGAAGAGCTTCTGGAGCTTCATCGCGGCACTCATGTCGCCCTTGATCTTGAGCTTGCCGGTCATGTACGCGGTCGTCGGGTTCTGCTCGCCGCTGATCACCTTCTCGAAGGTCTCCTCGGACGTCGTGATCTCGCAGTCGGCCGAGTCGCCGCCCTCGGTCACCGACACGGCGCCGTCCTTGACGTCGACCGTCCACTTGCCCGCGCCCTCGATGTCGAAGAGGTAGGAGTTGTTGACCCCCGCCGTCTTCGACGGGTCCGCGCCAGCCTCGAGACCGTCGAAGAACTCCTGCACGCTTCCTGCCACGTCGCCTCC
>DAISLG010000102.1:0-7961 GCA_036820565.1 Gaiellaceae bacterium
TTGATCGCACGCCGCGCGTGCTCCTCCAGGCCGGCGGGGACCGCGCGCACGTCGATGATGGGGTAGCCCCAGTCGTCGAGCTCGATCCACTCCGGAAACAGCTCGGCACACAGACCGTGGCCGTCGCACGCGATCGGATCGACGCGAAGCCTCTTCGTCAACTGGCCGTCCCGAGCGGTAGCACGGCGCGGTCGGTTCCGCTGCAACGTCCCTTGCGCAGGTGGAGCGACAGCTCCTCGTCGAAGACGTCAAGGGTGCTCCGCACGAACCGCGCGACGCCGTCCGGGTGACGGCAGGCACCTCGCGCATCGACCTGGTCGGCCCAGCGCGCGAGCCGGTCACGCTGATCGCGGCCCTGACCGTGCGCGATCTGCTCGAGACCGGAGGCGAGCGCCGCAAGTCCGTGCACGCACGGACCGCATTGGCCGGCACTCTCGTCGGCGAGATACCGCGTGACGCGGGCGCTCTCGTGCACACCGCATGCGCCTGCCGGAAACGCCACGACGACGCCTGCCCCGAGGCCGGCCGCGGCGGTCAGCGGCTGCCCGGCGTCCCGGGTCCAGCCGCCGAAGTAGCCGCCGACGAGATATGCGTCGATCGGCTCCGCCGGGCCACCTGCCTGCCCGATCAGCTCGGTGACGCGCGTGCCGAGCTCGACCTCGTAGACGCCGGGCCGGGCGACGGCGCCCGAGAGGGTGATGAGCGCCGTGCCCGGCTCGGACTCCGTTCCGAGCGAACGAAACCAGTGGGCGCCGAAGCGTGCGATCAACGCGACGTGCGCGAGCGTCTCGGCGTTCTGGACGAGAGTCGGCGCGCCAGCGAGGCCGCGTTCGAAGGGATACGGCGGTTTCAGGCTCGGCTTGGGAGGTCGTCCCGCAAGGGCGTTCAGGAGGGCTGTCTCTTCGCCGGTGACGAAGCCGTCCGCGATCGATGCGACCCTCCACTGGAGCGAATCCCTCCGCTCCCTCAACGCTGAGACGAGCGAGCTTCGCTCGGCATTCGCCCGCCGGCCAACGGCGACGACGACCTCGCGTGCGCCGAGTGCGGCCGCGGCGGCGGCGGCGCCGTCGAGCACCAGATGGGGAACGAGACGAACCAGTGCGTGATCCTTGCTGCTCGTCGGTTCGCCCTCGGTCGCGTTCACGACGATCACGGGTCGGTCGCGCTGCGCCGCCACCGCGGCGAGCTTCTCTCCGCACGGAAACGCGCCACCGCCCCGGCCGCGCAGCCCACTCGCCTGGAGCGACGAGATCAGCTCCCGCCCCGCAGGCTCGAGAGGACCGTAGAGGTCGACATGCTCGTCGAACGGAACCGGGCGGTTGTCGGCGCGCACGCCTGCGAGCAACCGAGCGACGCCGGCGGGTGCAGCCACACGCGTCAGCGTCGTCATCAGCCGCCCCCAGGCGTGGCGTCGACGGCCCCCGTGACGACTTTGCTCAGCGTGTCGATGTTCAAGACGAACGCGAGCTTCAGCCGGGCGCCGAAGTGGTCGGCCACGCTCGCGAAGACGCGTTGCCCGGCCAGCGCCGTGACGTTTCCGAGGTACGCGGTTCCGGTCCCGGCGGGCACGTACGAAACGCCGCTCGCGCTCATCGACACGCCGCCCTGCAGCGGCTGGCCTCGCAGGTCGATGCGAACGGATCCTCCGGCCCCACCACGCAGACGGCCGCGAATCACGACGTCCAGCAGGCCGTTCGGCGCGTTCGTCTCCTGGATCGTCCCGCTCAGGGCGGCCGAGAACGCCGACCGCGGCAGGGAGACGCTCGCCAGCACCGTTCGCGATGCGGCAGAGCGGCGGCTGCCGAGCAGCGACACGGGCGTGCCCGCGCGTCGCGCCCAGCCGTGCTGCGCGGGGCCCGACTGGTACCAGGCCACGATCGCAATCGGGGCGAGCAGAGCGAGGAGCCCGCCGAGAAGCTGCGCGCTCCTCGGCACGTCCGACCGCAGCACGAAACGTGCCAGAGCGGCGAGCGCAACGACGGCGACCGAGGCGGCTCCGACGATGCGCATCCAGCCGACGCGCGCGTCGCTACCGGTGCCGAGCGCGTGGATCAACGCGACCGGCCAGGCGGCGTAGGCGAGCCAATGGACGTAGCGCCATGCCCTGTACCCGACCCGCGCGCGCAGGAGGCTCGTTGCGACGAGCGCCACCAGCAGGTCGAGGGCGACCGCTCCGAGCCCGAGCCAGATCGGCCGGTACGACGAGAGGAACGGGATCACCGCGTCCTTGAGGCCGATCGACGTGTACCCGTCCGCGATCGTGGTCGCAACATGGACACCGACGAAGCAGATCGCAAGCAGGGTCAGGTTCCGATGCAGGCCCGCCGTCACGAAGCGCGGCCATCGAACCGACCGCCAGCGCACCGTCGTGAGCACGCCGAGCGCAACCGACGCGGTCAAGAGCAGCAACGCGGCGACGCCCAACCCGCGCGTCAGGTACCAGAAGGTCTTGGCGTTCCCCGCGGCCGCGACGATCATGCGGCTCGCGCCTCGGTGGGCCACCCGCCGACGGTGACCACTGAGCCGTCGCGCCGCACAGCGCGCGCCGGCAGTTCCCGCACCGCGAGCCAGCCGAGCGCCGATTCTCCGAGAACGACGGCCGCGGTCGAGGCGGCGTTGGCGTCGACGCACGTCGCCGCCGCGACGCTCACGGACCGCCAGGGGGTGACGGCGGGCCGGCCGGAGCGCGGGTCGAGGACGTGATGGGCGTCTCCCCGGTCGGTACGCCAGCGGCGGACCGCGGTACCCGAGGTCGCGAGGCCCCCGCTCGAGACGGCGACCACAGGCCCAGGGCCTGCGAGCGGCGCAGCGTGGTCGTCGGCGATGCGCACCGACCAGCCGCCGTTCGGCGCCGGGCCGGCAAGCGCGACGTCGCCGCCGAGACAGACCAGGGCGCCCGTGCCGACTGCAGCCGCGATCCGGTGCGCCGCACGGTCAGCGGCCCAGGCCTTGGCCGTCGCGCCGAGGTCGAGCTCGACGCCGTCCGGGACGAGCAGCAGCCGCTGCTCGTCGTCGAGCTCCACGTCCTCCCAAGCCGGACCCCGCGCAGGCGACGGCCCGACTCGCCACGAGTCACGGTCGCGGACGAGCGCAAACGTTCGGTCGTAGCCCGCCGCTCGGATGTGTGCGCCCAGCGTTGGATCGACAAGCCCATCCGACATCCGCGCCGCGTCGAGGGCGACGCGCACCGCCTGCGCCAGCAGGCTGCCGACCGGAACCGCGGCGCCTGCATGCGCGTTCACCCACGCGAGCTCGGAGTCGGCCCTGAAACGGCTGCACGCCCGGTCGACGGCATCGAGGTCCGCGACGAGCAGCCTCCGCGCGTCTCCGAGCACAGCTGGGTCCACGACCGCGACGACAGCCGTGGTCCCGAGCGCGGCGAACGACGCCGTGACCGGCGTCTCGCTCATGACCCTCCCGAGACGACCACCGGCGGCGCGTAGGACGGGGTCGGTGCAGTTGCAGGCGGTGCAGGAGCCGCCGCGAAGCTCTGTGCGCCGACAAGCGGCGGAGCGGGAGCCTGGACGAGCACCGCGGCACGCGCGCGGCCGACCGGGGCGCCGAGGATCGTCTTCTTGGTGTGGGTCGATCCGGCGGCCAGCGCCGCGAACGTGCCGCCGAGCGCCACCATCACTGCCACGGAGATCTGCGTCACGCGCCGCAAGCGCCGCTGGGCCGCGTCACGTGCGCGCGCCGCACGGCGGCGATCTTCAGCAGGGCTCTTCATGCCGGGCAGCGTCGCAGCGGCAGATGAGACGACGATGAAGCCGGCTAGGAGGTTCTAAGAGCCGTGGCGCCGGAGGGTGAGCCAGACATCGGCGCCCCCGTCGGCCCGGTTCGCTGCGCCGACGGTTCCGCCGTGCGCGTCGGCGATCAACTGCACGATCGAGAGCCCGAGACCAGCGCCGCCCCGTCCGCGGGCTTGGTCGGCCCGGCTGAACCGGTCGAACGCCCGGGCGAGGAATGCGTCGTCGAACCCAGGACCTCGGTCGGCGACATGCAGCTCGACGGTACCGTCACGCGCGTCGGCGAAGAGCAGCACGTCTCCGCTGCCGTAGGTCAGGGCGTTCTCGACGAGGTTGTCGAGGGCCTGCTCGAGGCGATTCGGATCGGCTTCGACGACGGCCTTGGTGAGATGGGCGCGAAGGTCTCGGCCGGACTCCCCAGCGCGGCCGGCGAAGCGGCGGGCGACGGTCTCGAACAGAGCGGCGACCTCCGTGCGCTGCGTGCGGAGCGGTAGCGATCCCTGCTCCGCGCGCGCCAGCAGCAGCAAGTCGTCAGCGAGGCGCGAGAGCCGCTCGGTCTCGGCGAGCGCCGAACGGAGAGCGAGCTTGAGCTCGTCTGCCGATCTTGGCCGCCGCAGCGCAAGCTCGAGCTCGGTCCGCAGGAGCGCAACCGGGGTGCGCAGCTCGTGGCTCGCGTCGGCGACGAATCGCCGCTCGTGCTCGAGCGCGCCCTGCAGCCTGGAGAGCATGTCGTTCAGAGTGACGGCGAGGCGCGAGATCTCGTCGCGACCCCGCGGGACCGGCAGCGCGCCGGGTGCGGATGCGGAGACCACTGCAGCGCGGCGGCGCATGGCCTCGACGGGCCGAAGCGCCCCTGCGGCAAGCGCGTAGCCCGCGAGGGAAGCGAGCAGCACCGCGAGCGGGCCGGCAATGAGGAGCTCGCGAGAGATTCGGTGCAGGGCTTCCTCGCGCTCGGCCAGTGAGCGCGCGACGACGATCGCGCCGCCGTTCGGCACCGGCACGGCCAGCACGCGCCACTCTCCGGGCGGTCGCCTGAGTGACACCGTCCGCAGAAGGCGCGTCCCGTGCGCGCTACGGGCCGCGTCGGTCGCGTCGAGCAGCGGCGGTAGCGTCGCGGGCATCGAACGGATCAATCTGCCGTTCGGACCGAGGAGCTGCGCGAGTGTCCGCCCGCTCGCGACGTCGGGATCGACGAGCCCGCGCTCGTCGTGGGCGTGAGTCAATGCTTCCCGCGCCTGGGCACGAAGCGTCTGGTCGACGGACGTGAGCAGCGCGCCGCCGACGCGGATGTACACCAGCACCGCCATCGTGCCGATCACGCACACCATCGCCAGCGCGAACGCGAAGGTCAGCCGGACCCGGATCGGCAACGCACTCATGGCGCCTCGCGCAGGCGGTAGCCGATCCCACGCACCGTCTCGATCGAGTCGCGGCCGATCTTGCCGCGGAGATACCGGACGTAGACATCGATCACATTCGAGCGTCGTTCGAACGACATGTCCCACGCACCGTCGATCAGCTGATCGCGGGAGAGGACGGCGCCGGGGTTGCGCATGAACAGCTCGAGCAGCGCGAACTCCTTCGCCGAGAGATCGAGCTCGTCGTCGCCGCGCCACGCCCGGTGCGCAGCAGGGTCGAGCCGGAGATCGTCCACCGCCAGCAAGGTCGGTCGTTCGCTCGGCGCTCGCCTCGTGAGCGCGCGCAGGCGCGCGAGCAACTCGTCGAAGGCGAAGGGCTTCGCGAGGTAGTCGTCAGCTCCGGCATCGAGACCGGCCACGCGGTCCTCGACGGCCTCCCGCGCGGTCAGCATCAGGACAGGCGTCCAGACTCCTTCGTCACGAAGGCGACGACAGACGGAAAAGCCGTCGAGGCCGGGCAGCATCACGTCGAGGACGATCACGTCGAAACGCGCCGCCCGGGCCATCCAGACCGCGTCTCCCCCGTCGCCCGCGACGTCGACCGCATGTCCTTCTTCCCGGAGCCCGCGCGCCAAGAGATCGGCGAGCTTACGCTCATCCTCCACCAGCAGCACACGCATGGACGCATTGTCGCCGAGCGGACGTGAGACGACGATGAACCAGCTCCGAAGAGAAGCTGTACTTGCCGGCTTCGAGCGGGGCTACTCCAGCTCGAGTCGCTCGTACGCGAGCGTGACCTCTTCCATCGCAACGTCGTTGCAACGTGCGTTGAAGGGGCCGCTCACATGCTTGACGACACGCGCGCGTAGGAGCTTCCATACCTGCACAACCGACGTGTGGTCTTCGTTCATCAACTGCACCGTCACCGTGCGATAGGCCGCCTCGTTCCCGTTGCGGATGTCGTTGAGCCACTGATACAGGTCGAGTGAGCCGATGATCCCGCGCTTGAGCGTTACGTCCGGATAGCGCGCGAGGCCGGTGAGCTTGCGGACGCTGTTCTCCTTCTCGTTGCCGTTCCGGTACTCGATCACGTCCACCGACATGCCGATCTCACTGCACTCCTGGAAGCCGGCCTGCGGGCCGTCGGTTGCGCCCGTGCCGAGATCGACGAGGAAGTTGAACTGCGCGTACGGGCGCTCGCGTTGCACGGCCATCTCAGGCTCCTTCGGTCTTCTTGCGGGAACGGGACTTGTTGGACGGCGGCGTGTCCGGGACCGCCAGCCAGACAAGGTCGCCGTAGGCGAGCTCGAGCTCCTCGATCGCGACCTCATTTCCTGCGGCATTGAAGGACGGCCCTGACCAACGGCACGGCCACGCACCCTCGAGCCGCCACGAATTGACGATTCCACCTCCGGCCGCATCGAGCTGGTGGATCGTGACCGGGCGGCGGTCGTCCTTCCCGCTCACGACCTTCCTACGCCAGTCGTAGAGCTCGGTCGAACGCGTCAACGCTCGCCGCAGCACGACCGTCTCGAATCGGTGTGACCGCTCGTTCGGCGGGAGTGTCGAGTCGGTCTCCGAGCTGAGCCGGCCAACCTCGGAGAAGCCGAACTCGCGCCGACCGATCAGGACGCGGAAGTGACCCGTTCCGAGCAGCGGCGGGAGTTCGCGAACCGGCATCTCGCGACGACGGTACTCCGCTACCGCGCGATCATGCAATGCCCCATGGCGGCCTCGGGCGGCGACATCAGGTTGCCGCGGGGAAGAGCCCGGCAGGGCTAGCCGAGCTCAGATGCCAGCACGACGCCGAGGACCGGGATCGCGAACGTGAGGGCGAAGCTCGCCCACCCGACCCGGACGAGCAGCGGTCGAGCCGTCTGCGGGTGACCCGCCCGGATCTGGCGGGCGAGGCGCGGCCCGAGCACGAAATCGTGCAGAGCAGCGAAGGCGACGAGCGCGGCGACGAGCGCGCCCTTCAGGATCAGGACGCCGCCCACGTGGGTGCGCAGAAGCACCTCCCGCCCGAGGGCGTCGTGCTCGTACGCCGAGAGCAGTCCCGTCACGACGAGCACCGCGAGCGCTCCCCAGCCGAGCGGGCGCCAGCGCCGGCCCAACTGGTAGAGGGCGGCCGCCCGCTCCTCGCCTGCGAGCGTTCGGGCATACGGAACGGCCACGACGACGAGCACCACCGTCCCGCCGACCCAGACGGCTGCGGCGAGCAGGTGGACCGTGCGGAGCGCGAGTTCCACGATCCGTGGTCTATCAGAACGGCGGCGAGCGAAAAGCGCGCCCGCCCGGCTTCGCGAGAGGCGCTTTCGGGCGCGCGATCGACGTGCGCCGCCCTCGTTCGGTCTGGTCGAGATTGACCATGGCCGGCGCTGCGCGGGCTGCGATCATGGGCGTGCATGCAACGGCACCTCTGGCGGTCGCCACCCTTGTGCCCGGATCTCGGGCCAGATTGCTTCCGGCTGCTCTTGTGCGAGGCGCGTCACTGTGCGGTCGAGGTGCGGCGAGGCCTGACCGGAGAGTTGACGCGCTGCCCGATCGGCGGGATCGGGGCGGTCGCCACCTACCCCGTCTCGGCGCCGAAACGGCAGCGAACTCCGTAACGCTCGCCGCGCGACAGGGGCCCCATGCGCAGATTCCGTGACACGGGCAACGGTTACAATGGCGCCATGGCACTAGACGTCGGCGCTGCCCGCAACCAGCCGCCGCCGCTCGAGAACTACGACCTCTTCACGGAGAACCGGCCCCTCGTCGAGGCGCTGCGGCGCGAGGGCGGCGCCGCCTGGGAGGAGCGCACCTCGGCGCTCGGCGTCGAGCTCGGCGGCGACCCGCTCGAGTGGGGCCGGCTCGC
>DAISLG010000103.1:0-7888 GCA_036820565.1 Gaiellaceae bacterium
GGCACGGCTCCGTGTCGGCCCAGCCGTTCCAGTTCAGGACGACGACGGCGACCTCAGGCGGCGAGGACGGCACGGTACGCCTCCTTCAGGCCCTCGGCCACGCGGCCCGAGTCGTAGAGCTCGGAGCGCTCGAGCGCCGCGGCCTCGAACATGCGACGGCGCCCCGGGTCGTCCAGCAGCGAGCGGATCGCCTCCGCGAGCGCCTCGGGCGCGCACGGCGGCACGAGCAGGGCGGCGTCTCCGAGGACGCTCGGGATCGATCCGGAGCGGGTCGCGACGATCGCGCGGCCGCAGGCGAGGGCCTCGGCGAGCACCATCCCGAACTGCTCCTCCCAGTACGGCGTCGGAACGCTCGGCAGCACGACGACGTCGGCGGCAGCGTAAGCGGCAGGCAGCTCGTCATACCCGAGCGGGCCCGGGAAGACGACGTCCACCTCGAGTTCGGCCGCCATCGTCTCGAGCCGCGGCCGCTCCGGCCCGCTGCCGACGAGAACGAGCCGCGCGCCGAGCCCGCGCATCGCGAGCACGAGGTCCGAGAGGCCCTTCTCGCGGATCAGGCGCCCGACGTAGAGGACGACGCGGTCGCCGAAGCGGCGATCCGACCGGAGCGGCCGGAAGAGCGCGCGGTCGACTCCGGCCGGCTGCACACGGATCCGCTCGGGCGCCACGCCTTCCAGCTCGAGCGCACGCCGCGCCTCGGGCGTGACAGCGAGGAAGAGGTCGGCCGCCGCCCGAACCACGTCCTTTCGCGCCGCGAGCGCGGGGTCCTCGTCGTGGAGGAACGGGATGTTCTCCCAGCAAGTGAGCACGACCTTCGACCCGTTTCGCGCCTTCGCGGCCGCGACCTGCTCCGTCCAGGGGATGAACGTCTCGGCCGCGTGGACGACGTCGTAGCCCACGAGCGCGCGCTCGAGTCCGAGCAGGCGCGAGCCGCGGTCGACGCCGACCACACGGCTCGGCAGCGTGCGCAGGCGGATGACGGGCAGCGAGAGCCCGGCGACCGCGTAGGAGCCGTTGCGGGCCCCGATCGCTGTCACCTCGAACTCCGGGCCCAACCGCTCATAGCTCTGGAGCTCCCAGCGGTTCAACGCCGCACCACGGACGACGGCTACGCGCACGATGCGGCCGACTCCTCGAGCACAAGCGCGAACAGCTCACCGTAGCGGTCGCTCGTGAACGTCTCGGAAGCCCAGCCGCGGCCACACTCAGCGAGCCGGCCGGCAAGGATGCGGTCGTGCGCGAGACGGCGAATGGCGCCGGCGAGCTCGGCGACCTCTCCGGGCGTGTACAGCAGCCCGTTCTCGCCCTCGCGGATCAGCTCGGCCGTGCCGCCGCTTCGGGCCCCGATAACGGGTTTGCCCGCTTTCATCGCCTCTACGGTGACCCGCCCGAATGCCTCGTCACGCGAGCAGACGACGACGAGGTCCGCCCAGCTGTAGTGGTCGATGACGGCCGCAGTCTCGGCCACGAACTCGACGGAGCCGGCAACGCGGAGCTCGAGCGCCAGACGCTCGAGCGTCCGTACGTAGCGCGGATCGCCGCCGCCAACGAGCCGCAGCCGTACCTGCTCGCCGCTTGCGCGTAGCATCGCGAGCGCCCGAATGGCCTCCTCTTGCCCCTTCGACGGTGACTTCGTACCGACCAGAACGAGGTTGCAGGCCGCAGTTGTCGACGCAGCACGCGGAGAGGGAGGAGGAAGCTCGACCGCATAGCGGACGAGGCGAAGCTTCTCGAGGCCCACCCATGGCGCAACGTCGTCGTAGAGCGCGCGTGAGCTGACCGTCACCCGCCGCGAGAGACGCGCGGCCACTCCGAGGCTGCGTCCACGTCCAAAGTCGAATACAAAGCCGTGGTCACGGACCCCGAACTCATGTATCGACCAGACGTGCGGGATACCGACGATCGCAGCCGCGAACGCGGCGGTCGGACTGACGACGGTGTTTGTCACGATGACATCAGGGCGCAGTCGCCGAAAAATCCGGGCAAGCGCGCCGGTGTCCCGGCCGTGCCCGGCGAGCTCATGTCCCAGCCGACGCGGAGCCGCGGCCGGGCGCACCCACCCCCGAATGCGGGAGATCGTGACCTCGGCCCCGACCCCCTCGAGTCGCGCCCGCAGCGGGCCCTCCTGCGGAATGACGACGTGGAGATCGGTGACAAGACGTGCACGGAGGGCGTCCACGAGCTCGCAGAGCGCGAGCTCGGCGCCGCCTCCCGCATCCGCGCTGTGTGACACGAGCGCAACTTTCATCCGGCCGCCGCTCGTGAGCAGAGCAGGTTTCCATACCAGTCGGACGGGAGCCGACCGGCCTCGAGATCGGCAAGCACGTTCTCGACCGTAGCTCTCCGTCGCGCCCGATCGTCGACGACGGTGAGGTCAAAGCCCTGGCGGCGGAGAAGGCGCGGCAACTCGAACGCGTCCCGGCCGGCTGCGTGAAGACATTGCGGATTCCATTCGACGACGAGCCGAAGGTCCGGGCTCTCGTCGATCAAACGCTCCATGCCCAGGAGCACCTCCAGCTCGGCCCCTTCGACATCGATCTTCGCAAAGTCGAGCGAGCCCCCAAAGAGCTCGTCCAGCGGTACCTCGTCGACCTCGATCGTCGCGGCCGCCGCCGTCCGTGGATGCTCGTAGAAGCCGTGCGAGTCGCTCGAGCCGGTGACGATCAACGTGCGGCGACGGCTGACAGCGCCGGCGGCGGCGGCGATCACCTCCACGTTCCTCAGGCGGTTTGCGGCAACGTTCTGCTCGAGGAAGCGCACGTTCTCCTCAGCGGGCTCGACGGCGTGGACAGTCCCGCTCTCGCCAACGAGCTGTGACAGCAGGAGGGAGAAGTAGCCGATGTGGGCACCGACATCCGCAACGCGCATCCCTGGCGCGACAACGCCCCGCAACCAGTCGACCGTCAGCGGCTCATACTCGTCGCGGACATAGTGCGAGACGAAGGGCGCCGGGACCTGCAGGATCAAGCCGTGTGCGCGGACGCGGATGGCACGCTCCGCGCCGGCGACACCGAAGAGGCGGCGCCGCCCAACCCGGGCGAGCACCCGGACAGGAGCGAGCCGCCAAAGGCCGACACGGGCGAGCAGACCGTGCACCCGCTCGGCGGCGAGGTAGGAGCGGCGCGAGAGGTTCACCGCGTCCCTCTAGCGCCGGCGGCGGCGTGCCGATAGTTCGCAGTGTGAGCGGATCCGAGTCCCACGATGACCATATCGGCCTTTCGGCGCCTGAACTTCAGCGCCGCGCCCTTCTCGGCGTCTCCGCGTCGACGATCTCGAGCACAATCGCGCTGCCACTGGCGATCATCGTCAGCGCCGTCCTGGCACGGTCGCTGGGGCCGCAAGAGTTCGCACGATTCGCCTACCTAGCGTTCCTCGTGCCCTTGATCGTGCAGCTCGCCGATGCCGGGTACGCGCAGGCGACCGCACGCTGGGCCAGCCAGGCCGTAGCCTCGGGCGATCTCTCGACAGCGGGCGAGCTGGCGGGCAAGCTCGTCGGCTGGAACTTCGTCAGGCTGCCGCTCGTGCTGGGCGTGATCTTGGTCGTGGCGCAGCCGGCGCCGGCAGTTGCACTCGCTGTCGTCATCTTTGGTGTCGTGGCAAGCGCCGGCTCTGGACTCGTTGTTGCCCTGACCGCAGAGAATCGCGTCGGCACGACGGCGAAGCTCGGCTTCCTGCAGGCCCTTGCCGCGGGCGGCGTCGGCGTCAGCGCCGTGCTTGCCGGCGCGTCCGGGACGACGGTCTGGGCACTCTCGTTCGCAAGCGGCATTGTCGCCGCCCCGGGCTGGTTCCTCACCGCCAACCCGAAGTTGCGGCTGGCAGCACTCCGGCCACGCTTGCCGCGGCAGCTCCCGCCGGGCTTCTGGCGGTTCGGCCTCGCCGCCGCTGCGGCGTCGGCCGGATACGCGCTCGTCTTCTCCCGCTCGGAAGTGATCATCCTGGAGATGCTGGGCCGACACCGTGCGCTCGCAGTCTTCGCGCTCGCATACGGGCTCGCGCAGCGGCTGACGACCCCGATCGACACGCTGCTCGGCCCGCTCATCCCCGCACTCTCCGGATTGAGAGCAGCGCACCCCGACCGGCTCCGTGCCGGCTTCGAGCGCGCCCTTCGACTCTCGAGCGCCGGGGTGGCGTTCCTCGGGGCTGCAGCGGTGACCGGCACGATGCTGGCAGCGCCGCTGCTCTTCGGGCCGGAATACGTCGGGATCGGGCCGGCGTTCGTGGCGCTCGCCGCGATTTCGCTGTTGCAGTCAGCCGCGCAGCCCTACACGGCGCTCGCACACGCCCTCGGGCGGCCAGGCGTGACGCTCGCTGCGCTCGTGCCCGCGCTCGTGGTCGATGTCGCACTGTCACTCGCGCTGATTCCGCTCTTCGACCTTTGGGGCGCGATCATCGCAAATGCTGCGGGCGCACTCGTCGCGGTCGGGCTGACCGCGCGGGCGGCCGCAGGCCGGGCCAGCCTGCGGCTGGCACACATACCGGGATTCTCACTTGCCGTGCTCGCCGTCGGCTCGGCCGGGCTTGCCTATGCCGCGGCGGTCGCGACTGCTCCCGTCGCCCCGCCCGCTTCGGTCGCGACCGCGTTCGCCGTGGGAGCCGTGACGTTTGTCCTGCTTGCAAAGGCGGTCGGTGGTGTTCTGCCCCGCGAGGACGTCGAGGTCCTGCTCGGATCACTGCCGACGCCGATCGCCAACGCGTCCCGTGGCGCGGTCTCGCTGCTCGCCCGCAAGATGTCCTAGGCCACGGACGCGACGGCCGGGGTGCCCTCGACGAGGGCACGGAAGTCGTCCTGGAACGAGCGCACGTTGAACCGGGCGGCGTGGGCGCGGATCTGCCAGGGATGGATGCTCATGTCCTCGAGCCGCTCGATCGCGGCGCAGAGGCTGCCCGTCGTCTGGCGCTTGAAGAGGACGCCCGTCCTGCGCGGCTGCACGGTCTCGAGCAGCCCGCCTGCGGCGTAGCCGATCACGGGTCGGCCCGCGGCCATCGCCTCGACCGCCGTGATGCAGAAGTCCTCCTCGGCCGGGACGATCAGCGCGCGGCAGCGGGCCAGGAGGCGGGCGATCTCCTCGTCGGGGACGCGGCCCACGAACTCGACCTCCCCGCCGCCGAGCTGCTCGAGCCGCTTGCGCGCGGGCCCGTCGCCCGCGACGACGAGCCTGACGCCGAGCCGGCGGCACGCCTCGATCGCGAGGTCGATCCGCTTGTACGGCATCAGCCGCGCGACGCAGAGGTAGTAGTCCTCGGGCTCGTCCACGAGGAAGCGCGTGATGCCGACCGGCGGGTGGATCACGCTCGCCGTCCGGCCGTACGCCGCGTGGATCCTCGCCCGCACGTTCTGGGAGTTCGCCACGTACTCCGTCGGCCTGGCCGCGCTGCGCTGGTCCCAGCGGCGCAGGCCGGGCAGGAGCGCGGCGGCGGCGGCGCGCTCGATCGCGAGATAGCTGCCGGTGCGGTAGAGCCAGCGGGCCGGGGTGTGGCAGTAGACGACGTGGTAGGCGTCCTTGTCCGCGCGGACGCCGTGCGCCCACCCGCTCGAGCTCGAGATGACGACGTCGTAGCCGCGCATGTCGAGCGACTCGATCGCGGCCGGGTAGAGCGCGAGCGCGGCCTTCCAGTGGCGCCGCAGCTTCGGGAGCCTCTGCATGAAGCTCGTCCGGATGTCCATCCCGGCAAACGACTGGGGCAGCTTGTCGGGCTCGTACATCGACGTGTAGACCGGCGCGTCGGGCCAGGCCTCGTGCAGCGCCTCGACGACGCGCTCCGCGCCGCCGTACTGGACGAGATAGTCGTGCGCAATAGCTACCTTCATGCCGCGAGCACCTCCTCGACGCGCGCAATCAGGTTGTGCCACGCGTACGGCCGGGCGCGCTCTCCCGCCGCCTCGCTCCAGCGCCGGCGCTCGCTCTCGTCGAGCCCGAGCCGCAAGAGGGCGGCGAGCTCCTCCGGGTCGAGCGGGTCGTGCTGGAGCAGCCCGTTGACGCCGTGCTCGATCAGGTCGCCCGCGCCCGGGACATCGGTCGTGATCACCGGCAGCCCGCTGCCGAGCGCCTCGACGATCGAGAGGCACGCCGCCTCGTACCGGGTCGGCAGCACGAACAGGTCGGCGGCCGCGTGCACGCGCCCGAGATCCGAGACGAGCCCGAGATAGGCGACGCGCACGCCCGACAGGTCGTAACCCGTGGGGGCAACACGGCCCGCGAGCAGGACGCGCAGCCGCGGGTCGCCGACGAGGCGCACCGCATCGAGGAGGACGCCGAAGCCCTTGCGCGGGAGCTCGTTGGCGACCATCAGCAACGCGACGTCGTCGTTGGCCAGGCCGAGCTCGGCACGCACCTCCTCGCGCAGCTCGTGGCGGCGCCCGGGCGAGAACTCCTCGGGGGCGAAGCCGTTTCCGATCGTCACCGTGTCCTCGCGCGGCACGCCGTAGAGCCGTCCGAGATCCTCGGCGACGCGGTCGGAGGTCGTAATCACGCGCCGGTAGTCGCGGCGGGAAAAAAGCGCCCGCTCGAGCGAGAGCAGCGAGCGGTTGACCGGCCGCACGAAGCGCAGCATCGCCTTCGCCCTGCGCGCGCCCGTCTCGCCCGCGCACGCCCGCTCGAGCCAGGCGCGGTGCACGCTCGAGACCCAGAGCACGTCGCCGCCGGGGCAGTTCGCGCCGTAGGAGACAACGCGGTCGTAGCCGCCCTCGCGCATCGCACGGCCGGCGCGCGTCGAGAACGAATTCGGGAGCAGGAAGCGGGGCCGCATCCGTGGATGCACGCGGCGGTAGGTGACGGGGGCGCCGCTCTCCTCCCAGTAGTCGGCGAGCACGGTCACGTCGTGCCTCTCCGCGAGGTGGCGCGCGGACTCCCAGACGATCCGCTCGACGCCGGCCTGGCGGAAGCAGCCCGTGTAGACGAGACCGACCCTCATCGCGCGAGGCTCCGGTAGAGGCGGGTGAAGACCGCGGCGTCGGCGCCGAGCGAGAAGCGGTCGCGGGCCTCGGCCCGGCCCGCGTCGCCGAGCCGGCGGCGCTCGTCCGGATCGCGGAGCAGCCCCTCGAGCGCCGCCGCGAGAGCCTCGGGGTCGCCGGGCTTGACGAGCAGCCCCGTGCGACCGTGCCGGACGATCTCGCGCGCGCCGCCCGCGTCGGCGGCGACGACGGGCGTCCGGCTCGCCATTGCTTCGAGGATCACGTTCCCGTACGGCTCCGGGAGCGTCGACGCGTGCACGGCGACGTCGAGACCGCGGTAGACGTCCCAGACGTCGTCGCAGAAGCCGAGGAAGCTGACGCGGCCGGCGAGGGCCGGGCTCTCGGCGCGCCTGTGCAGGGATCGCTCGAACTCGTCCTCGCCAAAGAGGGGCGCTCCCGCGACGACGAAGTCGACGTCCGGGCAGGACGACGCGAGCCGCTCGGCCGCGGCGAGGAAGACGTCCTGGCCTTTCCACGGCGCCACGCGTCCGACGAGGCCGACGCGGAGTCGCCCCTGCGGGCCCGGCCTGCCGGCCGCGACGTGCGGCACGCCCTGATGGACGACGATCACGTCGCGTCGGCCGACGGTGGCCGCGGCGCTCGCGGAGACCGCGACGACCCTGTGGGGAATCGCCTTGGCGGCGAGGCGGACGGCCCGGACGGCGGCCGGAGGCAGGTACGGCGCCGAGATGTGATCGCGGATGTGCCAGAGCACCTTCGCCCCGGCGAGGCGGCCGGCGACGCCGCCGAAGAAGTTCGCCTTGAGCGAGTTGGTGTGCACGACCTCGATCCGGCGGGCCCGGAGAGCCCGGACGCGGTCGCGGATCGCGCTCGCGAGAGGACCGGCGAGGGACATGTCCGCGAGCCCGGCGGACGTGAGCGTCTCCTTGCGCCGGTCGCGCAGCGCCGGGTCGAGCTCGAGCACCTCGACGTCGA
>DAISLG010000104.1:0-7837 GCA_036820565.1 Gaiellaceae bacterium
AAGTCGGGCGCCGCGGAGCTCGTCAGCCGTCCGGACCGAGCGCCGGGCGAGGACGGCGACCGCCCACGCCGCCTCGACCAGGATCGTCGCACCGAGCCCGATCCAGTGCGCCGCGTAGATCCCCAGCCCGAAACCGTGCAGGACGAGGCCGACGACCGCGATCCCGCCGACGGTGGCGACGAGCATCGCCAGGTAGCGCTTGAGCATGTAGAGGACGGCGCTCGCGACCGAGACGCCGCCCGCGAGCGCGTAGTAGACGAGGCCGGCACCGATCGAGCGGCCGTCGTAGGAGCCGGTGACGAGGTTGACGGCGAAGAGGAGCAGGGCGCCGGCGGCGAGCGTCGCGAGCGCGAGGCCGACGACCACGCCGACGACGCGCGCCGCCAGCAGGTGCTTGCCCGGCTCCGCGAAGTACGGGCCGAGATAGCCCAGCGCCTGCGCGAACGCGCCGGTGACGACGAAGCTCGCGAGGAGCGCGGTGCCGACGATCGACGCCTGCCGGGGACTGAAGTCGAGCGAGGCCCACTGCCCGTAGCCGAGCAGGACGAGGCTGCCGAGCTGCAGCGCGAGCGGGACGAAGAAGAAGCCGCCGTGGACGTACTGGCCGGCGACCTCGAGCGCCCGGCGCCGGCGCGGGACCGGCTCCGGCTCCGGCTCGACCGGGGCGGCGCCCGCCTCCAGGCAGAGCGCGTACACCTCGTCCGCGAGGTCGAAGACGTCCCGGCGCCCGAACCGCTCGCGCGCGTCGACGTCGCGGATGCCGCCGCTCTCGAGCGTCGCCGCAACGGCCCAACGGTCGAGCGGCCGCGTCGTCTGCTCCAGCACGAACTCGACGAGCTCTGCGGTCACGCGGCGGCCCTCTCGGTCAGCTGGCGGTAGACGTCCCAGTACGCGTTGACGGAGTCGGAGGTCCGGTACCTCGCGAGCACCTGCTCGCGGCAGCGGCGGCCCAGCTCGCGGCGGAACTCGTCGTCTCCGAGCAGCGAGCAGACCGCCCGGCCGAGCGCCTCCGGGTCACGCGGCGGCACGACCAACCCGAACCCGGAGAGCGCTTCCCCGACACCGCCCACGTCCGTTCCGACGACCGGCCGCGCACACGACATCGACTCGAGCACGGTGTAGGGAAACGCCTCCGAGATGCTCGAGAGCACGCAGATGTCGCCCTCGGTGTAGAGCTCGGCGGGCTTCGAGTGGAAGCCACGCAGCTCGAAGGTCCGCTCGAGCCCGAGCTCCGCGACGAGGGCCCGGCAGCGCTCGACGTACGGGACGTCCGCGTCGAGCGAGCCGTAGACGAGGTAGCGGATCTCCGGGACGAGCTCGCGAGCGACGGCGGCGCTGCGGATCATCGTCTCGATGTCCTTCAGCGGGAAGATGCGCGCCGCGGCTACGGCGACCGGCCCACCGGCGGTCTCCGGCGGCTTCGGCTTCGGCACGAAGAGGCCCGGGTCGACGCCGTTGTAGATCACGCGGATGCTCTCCGGGTCCGCGCCGTACGGAAGCTCCCAGCGGCGGTTGTACCTGACGACCGGGGCGACGACATCGGCGTGCGCGTAGACGAGCCGCGCGACGAAGCTCGAGAGTTCCATCAGGAAGCGCTTCGCGAAGGGGCTGAAGTCGGCGGCCGAGACGGCGATATAGCGCTCGCGGACAAAGACGCCGTGCTCGGTGACGAGCAAGGGCGTCCCGTCGCGGTGCTTCGCGATCACGCCCGGGAGCGCGGCGAACCCGGCGATCGTCGCGTGGACGAGGTCGCTCTCGGGGACGGGCGCCGTCAGCGGCACGAGGAACGCGTAGAGCCAGTGGAGCGCGGTGTTGACGTCGGCGACGGTCGGCTCCTCGCCCGGCGGCGCCGCCGCGACCGCATGCGCGGCGAAGGTGTCGTAGACCTCGCGCGTCTTCCACGTGCGGCGCCAGTCGTGCTCGGTGAACCAACGCCAGAGCTCGTAGACGACGACGCCGAGGTCTCGGACCTCGGGGCCCTCGACCGCGAGCCCGTCGAGCAGACGGCGGAAGAGCGGCACGAAGCGCTCAGAGACGGCCTCCTCGGTCGTGGCCGCACGCCGGCGACGCAGCTCGGAGAAGGGTGTGTCCCGGAAGAGGTACTCGGCGGGGTCCTGCGTCCCGAAGAGCGGGACGTGGACGATGCGGCGCGCGTTCGGCGGCGGCTCGAACTTGAGCGAGACCTCGGGGCTGCCGGTGATCGCGTAGAGCGTGAACTCGACCTGCGGCAGCTCGCGGCAGACGATGTCGCACCACGTCCCGACGCCGCCCTCGACGAACGGATACGTCCCCTCGGTGCAGAAGAGGACGGAGAGCCCGGCTACGCCGCCGCCTCGTAGAGCCGGGCGAAGGCGGCGAGCGTCCGCTCGGGCGCGTGGTGGGAGCGGACGCGGGACCGGCCCGCGGCCGCGAGACGAGCGGGCAGCTCTTTGTCGCGGAGGACAGAGAGCACGGCCGCGGCCGTCGCCTCCGGGTCGCGCGGAGCGGTGAGGAGGCCGCAGCGGGCGAGCAGCTCCGCGCAGCCGCCGACGGCGGTCGCGACGACGGGGACGCCGGCGGCAAGAGCCTCGAGCGCGACGAGCGGCTGCGCTTCGCTGCGGCTCGTGAGCACGAGCGCGTCGAGCCGCGGGTACCACGCCGCCGGGTCGGTCTCCCCGGTGAACTGGACGTCGAGCTCGAGCTCGCCCGCGAGCGCGCGGCACGACTCTGCGTAGGCCGCGTCCTGGTCGAGCGGCCCGACGACGACGAAGCGCGCGGCGGGAAGCGAGTCGGCGACGAGCCGGCAGGCGCGCAGGAACGTCTCGAGATCCTTGACGGGCACGACCCGCCCCACGAACCCCACGAGCGGGCCTTCCTCGTAGCGGTCCGTTATGTGGCTGAGGGGCGCGGCGTTCGGGATCACCCGGACGCGCTCGGCGCCGAGGGCTCGCTGGAGGCGGGCGTTCGACTCGCAGACCGAGGTGATCGCGAAGGCGCTGCGATACGCCTCGCGTGCCTGCCGCTCGACGAGCTCCGGCGCGGGGAAGAACTGCGGCTTGCACGCAGAGATCCCCAGGCGCGCCTCGACCCACGCAAGGCCATGCTCGGAGAGGATGAAGCGGCGCCCGTTGAGCTCCGCGGCGCGGGCCGCGGCGGCGCCGGCAGCGCCCGTCGCGAGCGCGTGGTACACGGTCGCATCGGGCAGCTCCCCCGCCGGCTCGCCCGTCTCCGGGTCGAGCGGGACGTCGCGGACGTCGACGAGGTTCGCGGGCCTGGCGTAGCGCACCTCGCCTCGCTCGCCGAGGTGGACGACCGAGAAGGTGACGCTCGGAAGGCCCTCGATCAGGCTCTGCGTCCACGACGAGACGCCACCCGTCACGTACGGGTAGGTGCCCTCCACGACCAGCGAGACGTCACTCATGCCTGCTCCCTCCATCGGCGCTTGACGAGCGTGACGCGAGTCCCTCGATCGGCAGTCGTCTCCCGCCGGACCTCGTCCATCAGCTCGTTGATCAGAAGGACACCGTAACCGCCCGTCGGGACCGCGTCGAGGTCGGGCGGCGAGTATGTGGACGGGTCGAACGGCTCGCCGAAGTGCACGATCACGAGCTCGACCCGCTCGTCGTCGAGGTCGAGCTCGAGCTCGATGACCTGACCCTCGTCACCCCCGTAGGCGTGCCGGACGACGTTCGAGAGCGCCTCGGTCAGCACGAGCTCGACCGCCCAAACCGCCTCGGCGGAGGCACCCGCACGCTCGAGGTGCCCCGACGCCCACCGACGGGCGTCGTCGATCGCCGTCGTCCGGCTCGGCAGCGTCAACCGGTCGGAGACGCTCACCGTTCACGGAGCGCCGCGAGCCCCTCCTCCACCGTGTCGTAGATCCGCAGGAGCTTGTTCGTCCGCGTCAGCTCGAAGACGCGCCCGACGGGCCCCGGCGCTCCCGCGAGGGCGAACATCCCGCCGTTCGCCTCCGCCTGCCGGTGCGCGGTCACGAACATCCCGATCCCCGAGCTGTCGACGAGCGTGACGCGCGAGAGGTCGACGAGCACGCGCGAGCCCGGCTCGGCGACCGCGGGGCCGAGCAGGTCGCGCAGCTCGAGCGCTCGGCTCACGTCGATCGGTCCCTCCGGGGCGATCACTTGCACGTCGCTCACAGGCTCTCCTTTCCGCCCAACACGATCGCATCCTGCCGTAGAAGCCGGATCGCGGCGGCCGCGACGTCGGATTCGAACTGGGTACCGCTGCGGACCTCGAGCTCGGCGACGAGCCGCTCGGGGCCCCACGGCGCGCGCACCGGGTCGCCGCTCGACAGCTCGTCCAGGAGCTCCGCCGCGGCAAGGATGCGCCCTCCGCGCGGGATCGCCTCCCCGGCGAGCCCGTTCGGAAAGCCCCAGCCGTCCCACCACTCGTGGTGAGCGGCGACCGACGCGGCCACCCAGGGGTGCAGCGGGAGCTGCTCGACGAGGCCCGCGCCGACGGAGGGGTGATCCACGTCCGACTGGTAGTCGCTCCCGCCGGCCATGCCCGCGTCGTGGACCGTCCCGGCAGTGGCGACCGCCTCCACCTCCTCCGGCGCGTGCCCCAGCTCTGCCGCAATCGCCGCCGCGTTCCGGGCGACGCGCTCGTGGTGACCGTGTGTATGCGGGCGCCGCACGTCGAGCGAGTGCGCAAGCCCCTCGACCGTCTCGAGGTAGCGCGCGGCGAAGTCGTGGAAGAGCCGCTCGTTGTGGAGCATCTGGCGGATCTGGTCGGAGAAGACCGCGAGCAGCTCGATGCTGCCCTCGTCGAACGTCCCCGCGTCGCCGAAGTTGATCAGCGCGAAGACCCCCAGCGGCTCGGAGCCCTCGATCAGCGGCACCGCCAGGATCGAGCGGATCCCGACGGCCGCCGCGGCGTCGAGGTCGCGGAGGACGAGCGCGCCCCCGTCCCCGGCCGGCGCCCAGTCGAAGACGCCCGTCTCAGGGCTCAGGTCGATCCCCTCGGCGAAGCCGGGCGGCAGCCCGGACTCGGCGCGCACTCGCAGGCGGCCGTCGCCGCCGACGATCGCGATGAAGCCGGCCTCCGTCCGGGTCGAGCGCAGCGCGAGCTCCAGCAGCAGGGAGACGTAGCGGCCGAGGTCGAGCGCCGAGCCCGCGAGCCGCTGGCCGGCGTCGACGCGGGCGGAGAGCGACGCGAGCCGCGCGCGGAGGGACTGCTCCTCCCGCGCCTGCCGGACGACGACCGCCAGCGGAAAGGCGGCATCCGCTAGCGCGCGGCGCGCGCCCGACCGCGGCGACCTTCCCCGGAGCGGCCCGACCTGGACGAGACCGACGCCCTCGAGCGGCACGGAGTAGAGGCGTCCGACCGGTGACGGGACGACCCGAGGCGCGGCGTCGGCCGGCGTCACGGGCAGCTCGAGCGGCGGGCCCGTCTCGATCGCCTCGGCGCCGCCCTCGGTCACCCCGCCGCGCTGGGGGCCCGCCACCGCACGGCTCCGCTCGAGGTGGAAGCGCTCCCCCGCCACGTCGAGGACGTAGATGTACGCGCCCTCGAGCCCCGTCCGGGCGCTCACCTCTTCGAGCAGGGCGTCCAGTCGCTCCTCGTACGGCGCGTCCGAGGCGAGGGGTGCGAGCAGCCCGCGCCAGCCGCCGTCGCGACTCATTTCGCCTCGAGGATCTCGCGCACGCGCGCGCGGAGGTCGGACGGCCTGAACGGCTTCGTCAGGAACTCGTCGACGCCGACCTCTGCGGCGCGGTTCCGGTCGGCCTCCTGGCCTCCCGCGGTCAGCATGATCACGTACGGGTGCGGCCCGTCCGGGTCGTCGCGCAGCGCGCGGCAGACATCGTACCCCGTCAGCTTCGGCATCACGCCGTCGAGGATCACGAGGTCGGGCCGGTGCTCCCGGATTCGCTCCAGCGCCTCCTCCCCGTTCGTCGCCGTCTCCGACTCGTAGCCCTCGCGCCTGAGCGCGAACGCGACGAGGGTCAGGATCGTCTGGGAGTCGTCGGCGACGACGACGCGGACGGTCACGGCGCGTCCTCCACCCGGAGCGTCACGAGCGTCACGTCGTCCGACTGCGGCGCCCCGCCGGCGTGCGCCCGGACGGCCGAGAGGACGTCCTCGACGAGGTTTCCGGCCGACGAGGCCCCGACGAGCGCCCGTAGCCGCTCCTCCCCGAACTGCTCGCCGCCCGCGGCGGCTGCCTCCGTGACGCCGTCGGTGTAGAGCAGGATCACGTCGGCGGCTCCAAGCTGCACCGAGCCCCGCTGGAACTCGAGCTCCGCGAGGATCCCGAGCGGAGCGCCGTCCACGTCGAGCTCCTCCGTCACCGCCCCACCGGCACGGTGCAGGAAGGGCGGATTGTGCCCGCCGTTCGCGTACTCGAGCACGCGCGTCCGGGGATCGAGGCGCGCGCAGAAGACCGTGATGAAGAGGCCGGAGCGGACGAGGTCGTCGAAGAGCGCCGCGTTCGTCGCGGCGAGGACGGCGGCGGGATGCTCGCCGACGGTGATCTCGCGCCGGAGGATGCTTCGGGCCATTGCCATCATCAGAGCGGAGCCGATGCTATGCCCTGCGACGTCGGCGATCACGAGCGAGAGCCGGCCGGCGTCGTCGACGAGGAAGTCGTAGTAGTCGCCGCCGACGGTCGCGGCCGGCACGTATGCCGCGGCGAGGGCTGTCCCCGGTACCGCCGGAGGGTGCTCGGGCAAAAGAGCCCGCTGGATGCCCGAGGCCAGCTCGATCTCGCGCCTGACGGCCTCGGCCGCCCGCTGCGATTCGACGAGCCGACTCGTGTAGACGGCTGCGGAGAGCTGGCTCGCGACCGCGGCGGCGAGCTTCGCGTCGCCCGCCGTGAACCTCGCGTCGCCCGGCTTCCCCGCGAGCGCCAGGACGCCGAGCGGCTCCCCACCCTCGCCCGGGGGGAGCAGCGGCACCGCGAGCAACGGGCCGTCCTCGCCGGCGCCCCGGCGCGCGCCCTCGGGCGCCGGCTCGTCCTCGTGCAGCAGGAGCTCGCGACCGGTCGCCGCGACGTGCTCGCTCAGGCCACCCGGTGTCAGCTCGCTCGCTCCGATCGAGGCCGTGACACGCAGGCCTTCCTGACCGGCGACCGCCACGAGCGCCTTCGTGGCCCCGATCGCCTGGGACGCCTTCGCCGCGGCGATCTCGGAGATCCGCTCGATCTCGAAGACGGAGGCGAACTCGCTGCCGAGGTCGTAGAGCAGGTTCAGCTCCTCGTAGCGGTCGAGCAGCTCGGCCGTCATCTCGTCGAGCTCCATCTGGAGCCGCTGGGTCTCGGTCATCTGAGTGCCGACAGCCTGGCACGGCAGGCGGTGGCCACGTCGCCGAGGTCGACCTGCTGGAGCAGGTGGTCGTGCCGCTCGTCGGCGAGGTCGAGCGTGCGCAGAGCCTGCTCGTAGGCGCGCCGCGCGGCCACCGCGTCGCCGGCGGCCTCATGCGCGCGGCCGAGCGTGAACGCGGCGAGGCCGAAGGTCGGGTCGACGTAGAGCGCCCGCCGGAGCGACGCCGCCGCGGCGGCGGGGTCGTCGTCCTCGAGCTCGCGCAGGCCGCGCAGGAAGTGCGCCTCCGCGTCGAAGAGCTCGGCCGCGGGCGGCGCCTCCTCGGCGACCCGGCCGAGCGGACGCCGCAGGACGCGGCGCGCGAGGGACTCCCGGTCGGGTGCCGCCGGCGGCTCCGAGCCTAGCCGGGCGAGGCGGCGCGCGGTCCCGCAGAGCGTGTCCGCCGAGCCGAGCACGAGCATCCCGCCGGGCCGGAGCGCGGCCTCGAGTGAGTCGATCACGTGGCCCACGGTTTCCCCGTCGAAGTAGATGAGGACGTTACGGCAGACGATCAGGTCGAACGGCCCCTCCCCGAGCGGCGG
>DAISLG010000105.1:0-7735 GCA_036820565.1 Gaiellaceae bacterium
GCTGGTTCCGGCGGCGCGCCGTGCTCCGGCGCGGAAGCCGGCTTGCGGCGCCGGCGCCGGCGCTTCTTGCGCGGAGCTTCGCCGTCGGCCGCGGCCGACGCCTCGGGCGCCGCGCCGTTCTGGGCAGCGACGCCGCCCTTCTTCTTGCGGCGCCTCCGCTTCGAGCGGCCGGGATTGGTCTTCGGCGCGGGCAGGTTCTCGGCCAGCGCGAACGCGATCTCGTGGATCGTGCCGAGCCGCTCGCGCGCGGCGTCGATCAGCTGGTTCGCGCGGGGTGTGTAGCCCTCGGCCGAGGCGAGCAGGGCGACGCCGGCTTCGCGCGGCATCTCGAGCGCGGCGTTCACGAGCCGCGCGGCGTTCTCCTCGTGCCGGTGACCGCGCGAGTTCGCGAGCGCGCCGAGCAGTTTCTTCGCCTCGGGATGCTCGACGGAAGCGCGCCGGTCCTGCACCTTGCGCGTCGCCCGCGCGAGCTTCCACGTCCAGCGAGCGAGGATCTGCTCGGGCGCGTCGGGCTTGCCCTCGCCGATCGCGCGGAGCAGGATCCGGCAGCCCTGGATTCGGTCTTTCTCCCACGTCGGCGCCTGGGTGATGAGCGTGACGAGGTCGTCGAAGTCGGCGCGCTCGACCGGCATCGAGACACGGTCGGAGAGCGCGATCGTGCGCAGGCGCCGGTTCGGGTTCTCGGCCGCGCAGGTGTAGAGGAACTGCGCGAGCGCGGCCTTCGAGGCGCCCCGGTCGGTGAACTTCGTGACGAACTCGGTGCGATCCTCGAAGCGCATCTGGCGGCCGGCGAACGTCGCCCAGTAGCGCTGCTCGTCCTCGTCGAGGTACTTGGGGTCGATCCGCTGCCACTCGCGCTGGATCACGTCCATTCGGCGCTTGACGTCGGGCGTGACCGGGACGAGCCACGGCGCCGGCGTCAGCTTGCGGCGGGCGCGGCGCTGCTGGCGGCGGCGCGGCGCCGGCGTGACGCGGGCGCCCTCGCGGTAGAAGTCGGCGTCGAGCAGCGAGTGGAGCGAGATCACGCGGTCGTTGTGCGTCGACGACTTGTTGACGAAGTCGACGACGATCCCGGCTTCCTTGCGTGCGTGGATGCGCATGATCCGGCCGATCCGCTGCTGGTAGACGCGGCGTGACGCGGTTGGCGCCAGGTGCATGCACACCGTCGCGCGCGGGGAGTTCCAGCCCTCGGCCAGCAGCATCGCGTTGATCAGGACGTTGATCTCGCCGCGTTCGTAGGCGGCGAGCGTCTCGGCGAGCTTGACGGGCGGCGTCTTGCCCGAGACGGCCTCGGCCTTGATCCCGGCGGCCCGGAACTCGGTCGCGAGGTTGTACGCGTGGTCGACCCCGGCGGCGTAGACGATCCCCGGCGTGTCGTCGAAGCGGTCGCGGTAGAGGCTCGCGGCTGCCTGGTTCAGCGCGACGTGGTCGAGTGCCTGGGCGAGCGCGCGCTCGTCGAAGTCGCCGCCCACGATCGGGACGGAGTTGATCGAGGCGGCCGGCGCGAGGCGCAGGCTGCGTAGGGGCGCGATCAGTCCGCGACGGGCGGCGTCCGCGAGCGGCAGGTCGTCGACGGAGGCCGGGAAGACGTCCGAGACCTGCTTCGCGATCAGCTGCTCGGTCGCCGTCATGCCGATGTAGATCGGCTCCGGGAACGAGCGGATCGCCGCGGAGGTCTTCTCGCCGAGCGCCGTGTGGGCCTCGTCGCAGATCACCAGCTGGTACGCCTTGCGCGAGAGCTCGCCGACGTGGCGTGCGAACCAGGCGTAGGTCTGGATCGTGATCGGGGCGCCGGAGAGCGGCTCCTTGCCCCCGTCGATCGCTGCGGCGAACCGGCCCGCGTAGCCGTGCTCGGTCAGCTCGCGCTCGAACTGCGAGACGAGCAGGCGGCGGTGGGTGAGGATGAGGACGCCCATCGTGCGCGCTGCCTCGACGAAGCCGGAGGCGGCGATCGTCTTGCCGGACGCGGTCGGGTGACGGAAGCGGTAGCGGCGGACGGCGCCGGGATCCTCCGCGACGGGCGGCTCGGGCTCCTCGTCGTCGTCGACCGCCTCCTCGAACTCCTCCTCGTCCTGCTCGTCGAGCTCGTCGGCGGAGCCGTTGCCGTTCTCCTCCTGCTTCTGCGCCGCCGCGATCAGCTCGGTCAGCATCCCGGCGAGCGCGTCGACCTGGTGGCGGCGGAGCTCCGTGCCCGAGGCGAGCCGTGGCGGCTTCTCGGAGAGCACGCGCTCGAGCCCGAGCATCAGCGAGTAGCGGATCCTCCAGTCGGGCGAGGGGTCGCGGTGGCTGTCTTCGATCTCGGCGATCGCCTCGTCGAGCGCCCGTCGGCGGGCCGTACCCGCGGCGAGCGTCGTCGCGGGATCCTCGCCGGCGTGGAGGAAGGGCTCCCCCGCCCAGGCTTCGGCCCGGAGGGCGGCGGCCGCTAGGCCGTCGGGCGCCTCCGAGGACGTGGTCGGTTGCTCGATGGTTTCGTGCATGCGTGCGGCGCATCGTGCGTGCCGCGAATACTCCGAAAGAATGCGGGCTCGCAGAGTCCTCTAGGCGAGCGACGCAGTGCCTACAGCATACCGCATACTCCGGTCGTGGAGGCTGTCGCCTACGAGGATCGGTACCGCGAGGGATCCGCCCGCATCGACGACGCGCCGGACGACGACACCCGACAGCGGCAGCTGACGCGGCTCGGCAACGTCGCGAACGCCGCCGGGCTCACGCACCTGTTTCACGGCGAGCGCGACGTTGCGGCCACCTGGCTCCTCCGCGCGGCCGAGCGCTGGCGCGAGAGCTCGGCCGACGCGCCGCCGGGGAGCTGGGGGAGGCCGATCGGCGCGATCAAGGCGCGCGTGATCGCCGGCGACCAGAAGGGGGCGGCCGACGACGCGCGCTGGTGCCTCGAGCTCGGGGCCGCCGGGGCCGAGTCGCCGATCGGACGCTACGCCGCCTGCCTCGCACTGCTCGTGCTCGGGCGCGACGCGGCCGCGCGGCCGCTCACGAGCTCGATCCGCGAGCGCGACGACTTCCCGCCCGCCGTCGCCGACGCGCTCGCGACGATCGCGGCCGGGGACCGGCTCGGCTACATCGAGGCCGTCGAGGCGGTGCTCGAGTCCTTCGAGACGCGGGACGAGTACCTCGAGGACGTGCCGGTGGCAGACACGGTGCTCGTCCTCCAGGTGCTGGCGGAGAGCCGCGGCATCGCAGCCGAGCTCGACTCCGAGCTCCTCCCGCCCACGTAATGGACAGGTACTTGGAGCTCGTTTCTGGAGCTCCTCAATCCTTCGGGCTCTCGGTCGCCGGGTGCGCGACGACCGTGATCACCATCAGGTCCTCGTCCGGGTCCTCGAGCTCGGTGGCGTGTTCGACGAGCCGGTTGAACAGCTCCTTCACGCGCTCAGGGTCGAGCCGAACGTTCAGCTGCGCGCTGCGGAACTCGCCCCGTGGGCCGTGGGCCTCCCAGCCACGCGTGATCTCCTCGAGCATCGCGACCTGGATCTCCGTCGCGAGCCCGGCGGCCCGGAACTCGGCGCCGACCTTCATGTGGTGAGCGACCGCGCGGTACGGCTTCTCGCGCCCGCGGCCCGAGTCGACGAGCTCGATCAGGCCGGCGCGGTGGAGCATCCGCACATGGAAATGGAGGTGGCCCGGGTCGACGTCGAGGCGCTGTGCGAGCTCGCGGTTCGTCAGCACCTCGTCCTGCTCGCCGAGCACCTGGAGGACGCGAAGGCGCAGTGGATGGCCGAGCGCCTTCAGCTGCTCGGGCCGGTCGATCGTGAGGACGTCGAGCGGGGCGCTCGTCGGATTCGTTGCCATGGGCTTCTGACTTATAGACCGGGGGCTTGTCAACTGTCCAGCAGGGAGGCGGCCGCGGCGTCGAGGATCGCGACCGTTCTGCCTTCGCGCGAGCGGACGAGACTGGCGGGCGTCGCGGGGCTCGGCGGAGCGGTGAAGGCGCGCCGCGCCGGTTCCGCCTTCGACTCGCCGGTGACGAGAAAGAGCACGAGTCGGGACTCGCAGAGCATCGGCACGGTCATCGTCACCCGGTCGACGAACGGTTCGAGACCCGGCGGGGTCGAGACGACGCGGCGCTCCCGCTCGGCGACCGCCGGCTTGCCCGGGAAGAGCGACGCCGTGTGCCCGTCGGGGCCGATCCCCTGGAGGGCGAGGTCGAGCGTGAGCCCAGCGACCTTCTCCTCGTAGCGCCGTGCGGCCTCGTCCGGGTCGAGCTCGCCCTCGATCCGCTCGACGCGCGGCCGGACCGAGAGCCGGTCGAGCAGCGTTCGCTTCGCCATGCCGTAGTTCGAGTCGGGGCTGTCCGGCGGGACGCAGCGCTCGTCGCCCCACCAGACCGTGGCCCGGCTCCAGTCCGGCTCGATCGCGGCGGCCTGCTCGAACGCGGCCGGCGGGGACGAGCCGCCCGAGAGGGCGAGGTGGCCGCCGGCGCGCGCCGCCTCGACGAGCAGCCCCGCGACGGCGGCGGCGGGGTCGGCCGAGACGCGGATCTCGACGTCAGGCATCGCCCTCGGCCAGCTCGCGCGACCGCTCCATCGCGGCCTGGATCGCGTTCAGGAACGCGGCGCGGACACCGGCGATTTCGAGCTCGCGGATCGCCCGGATCGTCGTGCCTCCCGGCGAGGTGACCATCTCTCGCAGCTCGACGGGGTGCATCTTCTCGTCGCGCAGGAGCTTCGCGGTGCCGAACATCGTCTGGACGACGAGCTGGGTCGAGACCTCGCGGGCGAGGCCGAGCAGGATCCCGGCCTCGATCATCGCCTCGGCGAGGAGCGCGAAGTACGCGGGGCCCGAGCCCGACACGGCGGTGATCGCGTCCATCGACTGCTCCGGCACCACGACGACCGCGCCGAGGTGCTCCAGCAGCGTCCTCGCCCGCGCCAGGTGCCCGGCGTCTGCGTGCGTGCCGGCGCAGATGCCGGCGATCCCCTCGTGGACGGTCGCGGGCGCATTCGGCATCGCGCGGACGACCGGGGTGCCGTCTGCGAGCCCGCGCTCGATCCGCGCCGTGGTCACCGCCGCGGCGACCGAGACGACCGTCTGCCCGGGACCGACCGCGTCGCGGATCTCGGCGAGCAGGACCTCGATGTCCTGCGGCTTGACGGCGAGCACGACGATCGCAGCGCCGCCGGCCGCCTCGGCGTTCGCGAGCGTCGCCTCGACGCCGTGCCGGTCGGCGAGCTCGCGGGCGCGCTCCTCGCGGCGCGCTGTGACGACGATGTCACGGCGCCCGGCGCTGAGGAGCCCGGCGAGCAGCGACTCGCCGATCTGGCCGGTGCCGAGGATCGCGACCCGCTCCGTCATGGCGGAAGACTACGCCGCGCGACGGGCCGGGACGGGCACGAGACCGAGCCGGTGGCCGGCGAGCAGGTAGACGCTCGCGAGCCCGGCCCACTCGCCGTAGGGCTCGAGCAGCTCGTCGGTCTCCTCGGCCTCGACGTGGCGGCCGCGGAGCGCGGCGCAGAGCTTCACGAGCCCGAGGTCGCGCGAGAGGCCGCGCTCGAAGCTGCCGAGACCCTCGAGGAAGACGACGCCGACCGACCAGGGGCCGAGACCGCGCTCGCGCTCGAGCCGCGCCGCGACGGCGGGCCCGGGCAGGCCGCGGAGCGACTCGAGGTCGAGCGAGCGGCAGAGGCGGACGAGGGTTGCGCCCTTCCGTGCGCCGAGCCCGAGCCGGCGCAGGTCGGCGGGCGAGAAGCGCGCGAGCGAGGCGGCGGTCGGCGCGGCGTGGAGCCGGCCGAGCGCGGGGCTCGCGGCCCGGATCACCGCCCGCTCGATCTCGCGCGCGCGGCTCGCGAGAATCAGCTGCCCCGCGACCGCGCGAAGGAGCGCCTGTGCGACCGTGGCGACGCGAACCGGCCGCAGGCCGCGCAGCTGCCGGGTCGCCTCGCCGACGAGCGGGTCGCCCGCGAACCGGCGCAGGAACTCCGTGTGATCCGAGTCGAGGCCGAGGACGAAGCGCATCCGCTCGACACCCGCGTCGCTCTCGGCCCGGACGCAGACGGCGCCGTCGGGACGCTGCCACGCCGAGGTTCGCTCGAGGCGGTCGTCGATCGCGAGCACGGAGTCGAGCACGCCGTCGCGGAAGGTGCGGGTCGCGTCGGACGCGAGGCGTGCCGACAGGCGAAGGGAGTACGGCCCTTGCGGCCGCAGCTCGGCCTGGATCAACGCTCGGCGGCGGCCGAGTCGGCGGCGCGCTCGAGCACGTCGAGCGCCTCGGAGTCGCGTCCCACGCTGCGGAGCCACTTCGCCCACGTGCGGCTGAGCTCGGAGCGGTCCTGCGGCGTGCCGTGCTCCTCGAGCAGCTTCGTGGCGGTCCCGAAGGCCTCCTCGGCCGCGGAGCTTGTTCCCTCGAGCGCGTAGGCCTGGGCGAGGACGAGCCAGGTGCGGCCGCGCTCGTCGGGCAGGCTCTCGCCCGCCAGCGCGAGACCCTCGCGTGCGAGCTCGGCCGCTTCGCCCGGGTTGCCGAGGCGGACCCGGAGCTTCGCCTGCTCGGTACGCAGCATGATCCGGTCGCTCGCCTCCGCGCCCGAGCCGAAGAGCCGCTCGGCGATCTCGAGGTGCGAGCCCGCCTCGTCGAGGTCGCCGTTCGAGTTGAGCACCCAGACGGCGCAGGAGAGATGGGCACGAGCCAGGTGGAGCGTGTCCTCCGTCGCCTCGAGCAGCGCGACGGCGCGGCGGAAGTAGCCGAGCGCCTCGAGCGGGTGGTCCTCGGCGCCCGAGAGCCGGCCGAGCGACCAGTACAGGCGAACCCGCGTGTAGGGGTCGTCCAGGTCCGCGCTGCGCCGCAGCGCGTCGCGGAGGACTGTTTGCGCGCGGGCGAGGTCGCCGGCGTCGGTGAGCGCATAGCTGAGGTAGGTCGCGAACCGGACCTGCGCGGCCAAGTCTTCCGGCGCGTCGTCCGTGATCTCGTCGAGGCAGCGCTGCCAAAGCGCGACGGCGCGGTCGGCCTGGCCGAGCGCGATGTAGGAGCGGCCGAGCGTCGTGTACACATCGGGGCGCGCCGAGGGCGACATCGCTGCGTCGTCGACCACCTGCTCGAGCAGTTCCACGGTCGCCTTGTGGTCGCCGCGCTGCGCCGCCGCCAGGCCGAGGGCGGTGCGGGCGCGCGCCGCGGACGGGCCGTCGCCCGCCGTAACCGATTCCGCGAGGATCGCCTCCAGCTCGTCGCGGACGTCGGCGGGCTCGCCGAGCCTGAGCTGGAGCTCCGCGTCGGCGAGGCGCAGCTCTCGCACCTCGCGGCTGTCGATCTCGGACCCGGTCTCAAGATATCCCGCCGAGACGCCGAGCTTCTGGGCCAGCGTGCGCAGCGCCTTCACCGACGGCCGGCGCGCGCCCGCCTCGATCCGCGAGATGTACGCGTAGGAGACACCGGGGCCGGACAGCTCGCGCTGCGAAAGCCCGCGTTCCGTCCGCAGCCGCCGCAGTCGCACGCCGATCGTCTCGGTGAGGGGTTCGAGCTCGTCGGTCACGTCCACGCCATCTTTCCTGAGCGGGCCGGACGGCGTCAACACTCGAACAGGGTATTTGACAACAAATGTCGGGTGGGATGTGCTGGTTGTCCCGAAAGGAGGTGACCCATGATCTCCAGCCGCATTCAGATGATGCTCCTGACGCTCGCCGCGCTCGTCGCCGCCGCGCTCAACGCCGGCACCCCGCACGGCCCGTAGTCATGGTGGGTGGGGCGGGGGCGATGCGGCGCGCCCTCGCCCGTTACCCTCACCTCGTGCTC
>DAISLG010000106.1:0-7686 GCA_036820565.1 Gaiellaceae bacterium
ACGACGCAGATCCACAAGCTGATGCAGGCCGAGCACGCCCTCGGATTCCGCCAGCTGAACGGCGAGGGCGGAGACGTCTCGCCGCTCTGCTCGTGGGCGCCGGCGCTCTCACCAGTCCAGCGGCCCGGACGGCCGGTCGCCACACGCACGTAACCGTCCGGCTGCCCCACGCGCATCACAGCGACCACCTGCACCGCATCGCACAACCGCACCGTACGACGGCCGCGCGTTGAAGTTGCAGGGACACCCGTAGTCGCAGCTGCAAGCGATCAGCGGCCGCCAGTCCGCCATCTCGTCTCCTTTTGTCGCTTGCATCGTCATCCGACCACCCAGACAGCCACTCCTCCCGCCGCGAGAGCCGCCCCGCTCACCCGCGCCCACGTCGCCCCCCACGGCAGCAGCTTCTCTGCCGCAACCGAGGTGGCTATCAGCGCGGCCCACGCGAGCCCCATCGAGCCCGCCACGACGAGCACTGCCATCAGACCCCAGCAGCAGCCGACGCAATACGCACCGTGCTCGGCGCCGAGGCGCAGCGCGCCGCCGGTGCCGCGGCGCCAGCGCGCGACCATGAACCCGAGCGGTGTCCGGCACCGGCTCAAGCATGCGTGCTTGAGCGGGGAGAGCTGGTACACACCCGCCGCGACGAGGACCGCCCCGGCGATCGTCGCCGACGGCCCGAAGGCGACGTCCGCCACGTACGCCGGCACTCCCACCGCCGCCCACACCAGGAGATAGCCGGCAATGAGCGCCGGCGTTGTCCTGGCCGCCGTCGCCGCGTACAACCGGACGAGCGGCGCGGCCGACGGGAGCATCATCGCCGCCATCATCACGGTCCATCCGCCGAGGAAGCCGGCCGGCGCCGCAACCCCCTCCATCGGCAGGGCGGGCAGCCGCAGCAGCGCGAGCCAGGCGGCGGCCGCGACCGCCGCGACGGCTGCGACAGCCGCCCGCTCCTCCCGGCGCGTCACGGCTTGTACGCCTTCACCGTCGTGCCGTTGGCGCCGAACTTCACCGCCTTCGCGCGCGTGTCCTCGAATGCCGAGCGCATGTAGGTCGCGATCAGGTTGCCTGTCTCGACCCGCTCGAACCCGTGACGCTTCAGCACGTCCTCGTACTCTGCCTCCAGCAGAGCGCCGGCGATTCAGCCGGTCCAGAGGTCGATGTTCCGCTTGCCCTCCTCGCTGACGGGCCGCTGGAGCGTCACGTCCGCCACCTGCATCCGGCCCCCCGGCCGTAGGACGCGGTAGATCTCGGAGAACACCGCGTCCTTGTCGGGAACGAGGTCGATCACGCCGTTCGAGATCACGACGTCGACGCTCTCGTCCGCGAGCGGCAGCCGCTCAACCTCGGCCTCGACGAGCTCCACGTTTCGGACACCGAGCTCGTCGGCCGCGCGCCGCGCACGCACGAGCATCTCCGGCGTCATGTCGATGCCCGTCACGTGACCTTCGGGGCCTACCATCTGAGCCGCCACGAGCGTGTCCGTTCCCGCGCCGCAGCCAAGGTCGACGACGCGCTCGCCCGGCTCGAGCCTCCCGAGCGAGAAGGGGTTGGCGACGCCGGCATAGGACGCGACCGCGGTGTCCGGCACCGCCCGGAGCTCGGGCGGGTAGTCGAGGTCCTCCGCCCAGGCGCGGCCGGTGGGGAAGATCCGCTCCGTCGCAGGATCCTCCGAGACGGAGGCGTAGGTCTTCTTGATCTCGGACTTGAGCAGGCCGAGGTCGATGCCGGCGTCCGTGCTCACCGGCCGCGCTCCCGCAGGATCGGCCGCAGGGCGAGGAGGGCGCCGGCCACGTAGATCAGCGTCGCGAGGTAGATCAGCCCCAGATGACCGATCGTGGCGAAGCCCCACGGGTAGTGGGCGGGGAGAGCGACCGCGAGGCCGACGACCGGAGCGGCGACGGCACCGACCCATGCCCAGAGCAGGCCCTTGCGGACGCCGAACCAGACGAGGAACAGCGCCGCGACGCCGGTTGCCGCGATGAATCCGGATACGGCGATGTGCAGGTGGGCGATGTAGTGGTAGAGCGACGGGCTGAACTCCTGGATCTGAGCTTTGTCGACGCTGACCTGGCCTCGGCCGATTCCGAGCTCGAGGAAGCTGTCCGTGAAGTTCCTGACGAAGAAGAGCGCTGCATACCCGATGAATGCAAGCGCACCGAAGCTCATCAGGCCGGCGCCCGTCCGCAGTGACTGACGATCCTTGCCCGCGAGCTCGGTGTTGATGGTTGCCATGGTCGTCTCCTTTTTCTCGAACGAACCTGCATGGAAGACGCGCCGGAGTGCGCCGCTATTGCATTTTCGACGCGATGCAATAACTTCGTGGGGCAGAGCGTCTAATGGACGACCATGGTGCGACCAAGAACGAACCGGCCTTTCGCCAGTTGGCTGAGCGCGAACTTCCGCGCCTCTACCACCTCGCGAGGAGACTCGTCCGCGACGAGGCGGAGGACGCGGTGCAGGATTGCCTCTTCAAGGCGTACCGCAGCTTCGACCGGCTCGAGCATCCCGCGGCGGCCTCTGCCTGGCTCACGCAGATCCTCGTCAACTGCTGCCGCGACCGCGCCCGTGCGGCCGCACGCCACCCGCAGGAGGTCACGCTCGACGACGTTGACGAGTTCTCGCTCTATCGGCAGATCGCAGAGGAGGATCCGTTCCCGTACTCGGACTCGCTCCACCTCGACTTCCTCCATCAGTTCGGCCGCGACGACGTGCGCGAGGTCCTGGAAGGCCTCCCGGAGCACTACCGCGTCCCGCTCCTGCTCGTCCACGTCGACGGGTACCAGGTGAAGGAGGCCGCGCAGATGCTGGAGACACCCCTCGGGACGATGCTCTCCCGCCTCCACCGGGGGCGCAAGCTGTTCGAGCGAAGGCTGTGGGAGTACGCGCAAGCCAACGACCTGCTCAGGGAGCCGGCGCGATGATCACCTGCGCCGAAGCCGTCCGTGAGCTGTGGAACTACCTCGACGGTCTCGTCGACGAAACCGAGCGCGCGGCCGTCGAGAAGCACCTCGACGTGTGCCGGCGCTGCTGCGGCGAGCTCGAGTTCGCGGAGGAGCTCCGCGATTTTCTCGCGAAGCACGGTTCCGAGACGCAGCTGCCCCAGGCGGTGCAGGCGCGCCTCCTGCGTACGCTCGACGACCTCGACGCACCGCGATGACGCGCGACCTGATGCGGACGGCCGAGATCAAGGACTTCGTCCGGGATGCCTACCGTTCCGTCGACGCCGACACGAGCGCCGTCGCGGCACGGCTCTACTCGCCGGACGAGCTCGACCGGGTTCCGCAGGAAGCGATCGACGGCGCCCTCGGCGTCGGCAACCATCTCCGCTTCGCGCGCATCGGCCCGGACGACACGGTCCTCGACCTCGGCTGCGGCGCCGGTATCGACACGATCCTCGCCGCGCACCGCGCCGCTCGAGTGATCGCCCTCGACTTCCTCCCCGAGATGCTCGCGCGCACCGCCTCCGCCGCGCGCGCCGCCGGGCTCGAAAACGTGGAGACCCTCGAGGGCGAACTGGAGGCGATTCCCCTCGATGACCGGAGCGTGGACGCGATCATCTCGAACGGCGTCATCAACCTCGCGCCACGCAAGGCGAGGGCGCTTGCCGAGTGTGCGCGCGTCCTGCGGGACGGAGGTGAGCTGTGCGTCTCCGATCTGACCGTCGACGCCGACGAGCTGCCACCGGAGATCCTCACGCATCCGGCCGCCTGGGCCGGGTGAGTGGCAGGCGCACTGACGGAGCGTGACTTCGTCGAGAAGCTCGAGCGAGCGGGATTCTGCGAGATCGAGGTGCTCGAGCGACGGCCGCTCGGAATCGAGGACTGCGCCCTCTACCCGCTCTTCGACGACGAGCTGCTCGACCTGATGCGGCGCCTGATTCCGGGCGAGCGGCAGAACGCCGTGGCGATAGCCGTCGTCGTTCGCGCGAGACGCGGCTAGGCCAGTTGGCCCCGGAGCCAGTCGAGCTCGAATGCGTCGTCGGGGTCGAGGGCCATGCCCATCGCGGTGAGCGCCGCTTCGCCGCTCACGAGTAGTCGGGCCGCCGACTCGCGGTCACCCCGCGCAGCCGCGAGGGCGGCCGCGTTCACGTCCCGCCAGGCGACGTCGTAGGCCTCCTGCGAGTCGACCGCGTCGCGCTCCGCGAAGCGCCGGGCGGCGGCGTCGACGTCCCCGAGGTGAAGCTCGACCCAGCCGAGATTGTGCTGCTCCATCGCGATCCCTCGATGTTCTGACTCGCGCCCGAGCTCGCGTTGCAGCTCGATGCTCTCTTCGTAGAGCTCCCTTGCAGCCGCGTAGTCGCCGCCCAGCCGTGTTCCCGCGGCGAGCATGTGCAGCGGCGCCAGCTCTGCCTCGCGCTCGCCCGTCTCCCGTGCGATCGCGCGCGCCTGCGCAGCCAGCGCACGCACCTGGGCGTAGTCGCCGTCGCGGAACGCGACGCGGCTCAAGCCGGTGAGCGCGAGCGACTCGGCGCCCGGATCCGCCGCCGCGCGGGCGACCCGCAGCGCCTCCTCGTTGCGTGCACGCGACTCCTCCTGCGCGCCCTGCCGGAACGCCAGCAACCCGTCGCCGTAGAGCACGCGCGCTCGCGTCGCCGTCGGGCCCTCCGCTCCTGGAGCATCGAGGACCGCGGCCAGAACCGACCGCCCCGCCTCGAGCTCCCCGCTCGACAACCACGCGCGCCAGGAGTCGGCGGCAGCGTCGAGCGCGGCAACCGGATCGCCGCCGTCGAGCAGCCGGCGGACGTCCTCGGGCGTGAAGGCGCTCACGCCTCGCCCTCCCAGTAGTCGACCGCGTCGGCGTTCCGGAAGAGCTTCCCGCCCGGCCAGACGCCGATCTTGCCGCTGTCGGGATACTCCGAGACCGAGGGCGAGCGCTTCGTCGACAGCATCGCCACGCGCGCGGGCCCGGTGACGGCGTGCGCGCCGTCCGGCCCCTCGCGGAAGCAGACGACGTCGCCGGCCGCGAGCACCCGCTCGCCCGCCGGCGTTCGCAGCGTCGGCTCGCCGTCGAGCACGAGCAGCCACTCTTCGTCCCCCCACTCGAAGTGGTACGGGCAGATTCGCTCGCCGGCCTCGAGCAGGCAGACGGTCATCCCGAGCGCCTCCCCGCCGATCTGCGGGCCGAAGCGCGCCCACCGGGTCACGTAACCCTCGCGGGGATCCGGGTCCGGGTCGAACTCGCCGTCGAGGACGTTGTAGACCTTCACGACTCGCCCTCGAGGTACTCGACCGCGTCGCGCCGCAGGAAGTTCAGCCGATCCTCCTCGCCACCGGGCCGCATGCCGAGCTTGTCGCTGTCGGGATAGACGGAGATCGACGGCGCCCGGTTCGCGGAGATGAGCACGACGGTGCCGGGGCCGGCAACCGCGTGAGCGCCCGCAGGGCCGGCAGGGAAGCACGTGACGTCACCGCGACGAAGCGTCTGCTCGCCGTCGGGCGTGCGCACCGTGGGTGTCCCGTCGAGAACGAGCACCCACTCCTCGACCCCGTGGTGGTAGTGGTACGGGCACACGCGCTCGCCCTCGGGCAGCTCGTAGACCGTTGCGCCGATCCGTTCCGCTCCGATCGCGTCGCCGATCCGCCTGGCCCGCCCGCGGAAGCCGGGAGGGCCGCTGTCGAAGTCGAACTCCCCGCTGAAGAGGTTGGTCTCGGCCACGCGCCGATTATCGCGTGCGAGAGTGAGACCGTGCGCGCGCTCCTCGCTCTCGCCGTCACGCTCCCCCACGTCGGCGTGCTCGTGCCGGGAACGAGCCTTGGCGGGATTCGTCTCGGCGAAACGAAGGCACAGGTCGAGCGCGCGTGGGGGCGGGAGCACGGCACCTGCCGGAACTGCCCCGCGCCGACCTGGTACTTCAACGTCAAGCGCTTCGAGCCCGTGGGCGCCGGCGTCTCCTTCCGCCAGGGACGTGTCGAGCGCGTCTTCACCCTCTGGGCCCCTCCCGGGTGGCACACCTCGCGGGATCTGGCGATCGGCGATCCGGAGGCGCGCGCGACCTCGCTCTACGGCGTGCTGCTGACGACGACCTGCGTCGGCTACGACGCGCTCGCGCTTCCCCACGGCGCCGGAACGATCTTCGTCAAGGACGGCGTCGTCTGGGGCTTCGCGCTCAGCCGGCCGGGGCTGCCGACATGCCTCGAGGCTCGTGCTTGACGAGCGCTGCGACGGGCAACGTGCGCTCAGGCGCGGACGGCCGCCCCGTCTCGAGCCACGCCACCGCAGATCACCTCCAGCACCGTCCGCTCCGCCCGCGCGACGTCCTCGTCGCCGTCCGGGAGCTGCCCGAGCACCCATCCGGTGAGGATCTCCTCGAGGCCTCCGTAGAAGATCCAGCTCGCGAGCCGTGCGTCGAGCTCGGGCCGAAGCTCGCCGTCCGCCTGGCCGCGTCGGACGATGCGCTCGATCGCGAGGAACGCCTCGCCGATCTCGCCGACGCGCGACTGGAGCCCCTGGCCGCGTCCGATCTCGCGCACGAGCACGCGCACGAGATCCGGGTCGTGCCGCCACGAGCGGAGCAGGATCGCCGCGACCTGCCGCAGCTGCTCGCGGGCGGGCTCCCCCGAGGACTCGACACGCTCGATCGCCGTGAGCAGCCCGCTCCACGTCTCGCGGAAGATCGTCTCGAGCACCTCGTCCTTCGACGCGAAGTAATGGTAGAGGAGGCCGTGCGCGACGCCTGCCTCCTCCGCGATCTCGCCGACACGGCAGGTGTGGAAGCCCTTGCGCGCGAAGACCCGCACCGCCGCTTCGAGGAGCTGCGTGCGCCTGTCGATTGACTGTTCAGTCAAAGCGATCCGAGTCTAGTGAGAGAATCCCGGCCCGTGCAACCGCTCGCAGGCCTCCTCGTCGTCGACCTCACCCGGCAGCTGCCCGGCCCGTACGCGAGCCGCGAGCTGCTGCGTCTCGGCGCGCGCGTCATCCGCGTCGAGGGCCCGGAAGGAGAGCCGATGGCGGCGATGGCGCCCGCGTGGCACGACGCGCTCAACGCCGGCAAGGAGGCGGTCACGATCGACCTGAAGGCCGAGCTCGCCACTGCGAACGCACTGCTCGCGGCAGCGGACGTGGTACTCGAGGGCTTCCGTCCCGGCGTCGCCGACCGGCTCGGGATCGTCGTGCCGGAGAGCGCCGTCTACTGCTCGATCACCGGCTTCGGCGCCGGCGACCTTCGAGCCGGGCACGACATCAACTACATGGGCTGGGCGGGCGCGCTCGCCGACACGGCGCCGGCCGTCCCGCCCGTCCAGGCCGCCGACCTCGCCGCCGGCTCGCTCTACGCCGTGACGGAGATCCTCGCGGCGCTGATCGAGCGCACCCGCACCGGGCTCGGCGCCCGCATCGTCGTCTCGATGACCCACAACGCGCACCGGCTGGTCGCGCACCGCGTCGGCGGCGATCCGCTTCCCCGGCTCCTCACCGGCGGCGTCGCCTGCTACGCGATCTACGAGACCGCGGACGCGCGTTTCCTGACGGTCGGCGCGCTCGAGCCGAAGTTCTGGGCCCGCCTCTGCGAGCTGCTCGAGCGGCCCGGCCTCGCCGAGCGGCAGTGGGAGCAGCGCCTGCCCGAGCTCGAGCAGCTCTTCCGGACGAGATCGCTCGCGAGCTGGCTCGAGCTGCTGGACGGCGAGGACGTCTGCGTCGGCCCGGTCGCGACGATCGAGGAGGCCGCGGCGCTGTGGTCGTGAGCCG